>JAGWRJ010000214.1 GCA_028869725.1 Alphaproteobacteria bacterium
AGATTCATCGCGCTGCAATGTCTAAGTACGTGCATGATCTGGCCGATCGAGCCCGAGGAGGCGGTCCGGGGCTTGGTCTGATAGAGTTCAAATACACAGGCGACAACTTGCACAATCGAAAGCCAATATTTTTGACCAAAAAGGGACGTTCGATCGCGGCGGCGATATTGAAAAGCCTTCGTAGGCCATACGCAAGGCTCACGTAGCCATTCCCGATACCAGGAACGCCCGAAGCGCTCGGCAATCAACAAAGTAAAGACAGCTTCAACTTGACCGGCTAAGCACGGCTGGAAGCTCGGGCGATGATTGGAGCGCAGCTGATCGCGACCCGAAATTAATACTCAGCGTTCTCTGGGCCTTCCTTTACCCAATTGATTTCAACTTGCCGCGCCTTCCATCGGTTGCGGTCGCTATAGCGATCGGGCCACTTAATCTTATCAAGGTCCTTGTCTTGCATAAATGCCGAAATACATTCGCGCCGCGTTCTTCGCACCGTTTCAAAAATTACCTTGTCGTTATATATGATCGCCCAAGCCTTCACGCTTATCTCCTCGCGTCAGTCCAATGCTATCCGCACCCGGTGCGGTCAACGCGCCATCCGGCGAATCACCAGCCGCATTTATCATGCATCATACGGGCGGAAGGGGGACGCCGGCTGATGTGCAGAACGTGCTGCGGCAACGCGGTTTAGGTGTTCAATATATCATGGACCGCGAAGGCAACATCGTTGAGTCCGGCGGACACTCGCACATTCTAACAGGCTGGGGGTGCTGGCTCCGGCCTTAGCAACCGCAACACCGTTGGCATGGAAGTGATCGGCAGAGACGATAAGGACACTACTCCGAAGCAAGTTGAAGCGGCGAAAGCCCTCATCGCCAAAAACTATCCGAACACTCCTGTCTTTGGACACGGCTAAGTTAATCCCCGTCATAAGGAAGCCGACGAAGGCATGACGATCGTCAACGCCATTCGCCGCGAACGAGCCGAACAGGCGGCCAAGCCAAAGATGGCAGGTGCGTCGCCGTTATGAGTCGAAAGCGTAAGAGAAAATCCAAGTTGCACCCTGCAACACCTAAACCGATACCTCCAGCATGTTCTTCACGGCGGGGCTCCCGGCTCAGGTGTGAGAACGCCAGAAGGAATCCAGCGTGCGGTCGAGGGCACTTAGCGTTATTGGGAAGCTTATAGGCTCGCCAAGGCTTTGGCGGAGTCCGGAGGGGCGTAACGTTACGGCGCCGCATGCTGCCGTTACACTGTAACCCTGATGCTGTCGCTCCACTTTGACGAGCCAAGTCACGGTGTGACGATGCCACGAAAGATCCCAAACGTTAGGCCCTAGCGGGCGGGAGCCCGAGTCTTCCAACCGGACTACCGTCCGTCACTTGAAAGCCCCGACTAGCCCGCCGCGGCTTTTTCTTTGTCGGTTGAGACTGGTACCGCGCGGTCGTCTCGGCAGTTCGGGCGCCATTTTTTTCTGCCGTTGACTCACGCTGAGCATGCGGCCTGGTCGCTCGGGCGAACTCAAATTTGCTACTTTGCTACTTTTTTTCGCCCTGGCCCGTAACTGGCTTGGGGAGGCTGAA
>JAGWRJ010000014.1 GCA_028869725.1 Alphaproteobacteria bacterium
CTCAAGGAGGCGAGCGAACGCGCTTTCGCCCGGCCCTGAGCGATGCGCAGCGCCTCGTCGACAGATTCCTGACCGGAGGAAGACACCAGGGCCGCCGTCCTAACCACGCAAAACTATAAGCGTGGTCCAGCCCCCTTGCGAATTGGACCCTTCGCCGCGCGCCCCAAGGCTGGACCTCACCTTGCCTGCCGCGCGACGCAAGGAAGCGGACAACGACAGCTTTGAAGAGCGTCGCGATGACGAACCTGTCGCTTTGCCAACTGGGGGTGGACGCTGGGGGCCAAGGGCAAAATCAGCGCCAACCCGGGCGCAGGGCCCGCGCTGGCGGGCGGATTTCAGGGGCACGGGCCAGTCTGACCGCCCGACATCTGACCGCCCGAGCCTTGCGTCTGCCCCTCTGATCCCCTATAAGCCGCCGCTTCCAACGGGTTTTTGAAGAAGGTTTCGGCCATGAAGAAGGGCATTCACCCCAGCTACCACTTCGTCGAGGTGGCGCTCAATGACGGCACGACCTACAAGACCCGCACCACCTGGGGTAGCGAGGGCGAAAAGCTTACCCTCGATATCGATCCCACGACCCACCCGGCCTGGACCGGCGGTCAGCAGCAGCTGCTGGACCGTGGTGGCCGTCTCTCCCGCTTCAACAAGCGCTTCGCCGGCTACGTAAAAGCCTAAGACGGCCTCGCAGCCAGACGAACTGCCGCCCCACCCGCTTCGTGCCAGGGGCGCGCCGACCTGCAAGCGTGCGCCGATGCGCCTTTCAGAATGCTGTGCCTGGGCCGTGGGCCAGAACCACCGCGCCCGGCCAGAAGATCCTCTGCCCGAGCACGCTGCCCCTTGGACGCGGACAAAGGCCCACCTCGTCGCGATCTAGTCTTCCGCGCTCTCGTCCGACACGTCACCGTGCGGCTGCGTGCCTGGAGCCTCATCTCCGTCCAGTTCCGCCGTCGTTTCGGCGATGGGACGCAGCGCCGCACCGCCACCACGTTTGGCCAGACGATCGCGGCGCTGCGCGGCGCGTTCGACCGCAAGATCGAGTTCGAGCTGGGTGCAAAGTCCCAGCGTGACCGGATCTACTGCCTTGAGATTGGCGATATTCCAGTGCGAACGATCGCGGATCTTCTGGATCGTCGACTTGGTGGTGCCCACCAGCTTGACGATGTCCGCATCGGAAAATTCGGGGTGATTGCGCAGGATCCAGTAAACCGCATCGGGCTTGTCCTGACGCTTGGAGACCGGCGTGTAGCGCGGCGCGCGCTTCTGCTTGACCGGTGGAATCTTGTGCTTGGGCGGAGCCATTTTAAGGCGCTGCTTGGGATTTTTCTCCGCATCTTCGATCTGCTCGCGGGTGAGCTGGCCTGAGACGACCGGATCAAGGCCCTTGATTCCCTTGGCAACATCTTCGTCGGCAATGCCTTTGACTTCCAGCGGATGCAGCCCGCAGAAATCGGCGATCTGCTCGAAGGTGAGTGCGGTGTTTTCCACCAGCCACACAGCGGTGGCTTTCGGCATCAAGGGCTTGTCGTTATTGGCCATAATCTTCTCCTGTGCGGGGCGGGGCTGTCATCTCCCGTCCCAGGTCCCACGATACACATTGAGGGAATGCCCCCTTTTAACGCCTGTCCCCGGCGGGGCAAAGAAAAAAGCACCGGGCCGGCAACACCATGGGGGCGCACGCCGCTGCCGCCTCCACGCACCGCCTATTTGGGCAACACTGAGAAGCACTTGGGGGGTGCAGCAGAGTGAAATCCGGTTGCCCAGTGTCCGCCCAGCCGAGAGGGTCGCGAGCCTGTCTGTCGGCGGGGCGGAGGGGCGCGCCAGCCTTACGTGGTGAGGAGAATTTTTCCGATGTGGGCGCTTGAGGCCATACGCGCATGGGCTTCCTGCGCCCGCTCAAGCGGCAGTACGCAGTCGACCACGGGCTTGATCTGGCCCTCTTCGATCAAAGGCCAG
>JAGWRJ010000215.1 GCA_028869725.1 Alphaproteobacteria bacterium
CAGCTGACGGATAATCACTGGCTGCATCTGTTCGCGCTAGGAGAGAACGGTCGAGTTGAGCATCGCTATCTCGGTGAGTGCGCATGGCAAAAGGTCTCATGACCGGAGTGTCGCTGTTCCGGAGAGTAAAATTCAAGGCGACACTGCCTCGTCTCTGAATAGAGCAAGGCCAAGGACCACGTCACCTGCCAGCTGCAAGCAGTGCAGCCCGGATCGAAGTACCTTTGGAATCGCGTAAAGAGATGCATTGATCGATGCGTTGCTCCGTTTGCGCGAGCGTCCGTGACAGACCGGGCATTGTCTTCAGTCGCGGAATGAAAAAATCTGCCAGTTGTTTGCGGGCCGCCGAACTGCAGGATTCGTCGAACAGGCTTGGGACGACGAGCATACCTTCGCTTGAGATACGCGCCGCAAGCGGGCGATAGTGCGCTATATACCAATCCCACAGCTGTGCACGGGCGAGCGGCTCGGTGCCGGCATATCGGAATAGATAACCTACGTCCCCGGCATTCATGCGTGGCGTCAGTGCCAGGTCAAAAAATCCTTTGAGAAAATTCGGGTCCGTTGAGCCCATTAAGGCGTAGATGACGTTGCGATGAAAGTAATCGTCTGGCGAGGCCAAAAAGCCGTCGACCAACGATTTGCCGAATGCCGAGCCGTAAACCATCACCCCCGCGCGCATCGCTTCCCGGGCAAGGCTGGGCGGCAGGCCACCAAGATTGCGTCCGTCCGACGCGACATAGACGCGAGCCGCCTTGGCGAGCCTGGTCAACGTGTAGGGATCCTGCCCCTCTTCCACCAGGATCTGGGCGAGCGCTGCACGGGTGAGTACCTGATCAGGCGCGGAATCGTTATGCAGGGTGTTCTTCTCCAGTCTCGCCCCGAATGTCTTGCGGATGAAATTTTGATACGTTCTCAGGTCCGCAGGCCGCAAAAAGCTCAACCTGTCCTGGCGAAGTGCCTCTGCCATCATTCGGATAAGGTCCCAATGGGCTGTTGGCGCCAGTGTCTTAATAGCCTCCACAAATTTGCGCGGTGAAAGCTGGTCAGCACCAAGCGCTGCCTGCATATTGGCGAAGGCGGTGATCTGATCAGCCGCATCGAGCCGCGGCATCGCCTTGAGCAGTCTCTCCCAGCCTCTATTGTCAAAGGCGAACCGGTAATAGCCGACGCCGCGTGCATTGGGCATCACATAGGCTGGGCAAACGCCGCCAAGGTTGATATCGGCTGTCCGGCCAACCATCCGGCAGCGATCCTTACCCCCTGCAGCGGAGACACACATCGGTACCTGCCATTGCCGGTCAGAGACCATCAGGCCTATGGGTGCATACATGGACTGGACCACGGTTAGTACCGGGGTTTCGCTGCAGCGTGTCACAACGCTCATATCCGGTATTCCGGACTGATCGAGATAGCTCAGAAACGCCTTGCTAAGCTCAGGATGGTCTGTGAGTTTTGCAACTGTGGCGATAAAATCGTCCTGTGTGGCATTGCCGCCGGCATATTTCAGCAGGAATGCGTGGACCGCCCTTTTCCATGGCTCAGGTCCGACATAATTCTCAAACATCGCGAGGACGGCAGCACCCTTCTTATATGTGATGGCGTCAAATGCGTTGTCGATGTCTGCAACACTGTTGACGGGGGTATGGATGGCGCGTGCGGACGGCAGCTGATCGAGCTTCATAGATTCAAGGCCACCGTCGAGGGTCTGACGGGATACTTCGAACTGCGGCATCACTGCATTGGCGACTTTCGCCGACATCCAGGTAGCAAAGGATTCGTTGAGCCAGACGTCGTCCCACCATTTTGGTGTTACAAGGTCGCCAAACCATTGATGGGTCAGTTCATGAGCCTGGACCAGCAGGCTGTCGCGGCGTTGCTCCAGAGATGCCCACGGTCCCATCATCAGAAAGCGCCGGCGAAACGTGATCGCTCCGGCATTCTCCATGGCTCCAGCGGCGAAATCGGGTGCCGCGATCATGTCGAGCTTGGCGAACGGAAATCCGATCTCAAAATAGCGCTCGAGGGCAAGAACCAGTCTTGGCGTCAGAGACAGTGCATAGCGCATCTGCCGCCCTTCGCCCTTGGGTGCAATACCGCGCAGCATCAAAGGGTGCCGCCGCCATTTGTCCGGGGGTATGTACCCCATATTGACGACGTCGAAAGGACCGACATCAAGATTGAGCAAATAGGTCGCGAGCTTTGTTGTCGTGGCAAAAACCCAGTGTACCATACCTCCGCCAGTTTGATTTCTTGAAACCGCCGCAGTGTTGGTGACGACGACATCTGCCTGAGGCGCATTCACCGCAAGGGTAAATGTAGCCTTGTAATCCGGCTCATCGAAACACGGAAACATCCGTCGCGCGCCAATGGCTTCGAATTGCGAAATCGCATAGGCGTTTTTGCTCTGAACCACCTTATAGAGACCGTTCAGCGTAGTGTTGAAGCGGGCATGATAATCAAACAGGAGCGTGGCTGCCCCCGCCGGCAGCGGGCTGGCAAAGGTTAACAAGGCGACGCCCGCTGGATCCACCTGCCGATAGCGCGCGGCAATGGTACGACCATTCGCCAAGCGGACAGATGCCCGGTCTACCGCTAGCTCGCGACCATTAATCCAGAGTACGCGTGTAGGATGGGTGATCTCGACCGTAATTTCATCGTGGCCGTGAAATCCGGTGGTCCTGGGATCGACAGTAAGGGTCAGACTGTAGTGGGACGGTATTGCCGCCCGGGGCAAGCGCCCATGTGGCGCCGCAGGGGTAGCAGCCACAGCGGCCGCGGGAAGCAGCGCCAGTGCTGCCCACAGTGCGAAGAAATTCTTCAATCCCATGTCGACACGTCCTGTCACTGTCCATCCGGACCGCAGAACAGATAGCGCCAATTTGTCATCCAGACCATCACCCTGTCGGACGCCGGGACGGAATACCTTGGCCTTAGTCGACGCGCCTCAGGTGGTCGCGAAATCGCTGATAGTTGCGGACATAGACTTCGGCCGATGCCTTGAGCATGGCCAGTTGGGTCTCACCCAGCATGCGCACCACCCGTCCCGGCTGGCCGAGTACCATGGCTCCATCCGGAATTTCCTTGCCTTCCGGAATTAATGTGTTGGCACCAATCAGACAGTTCTTGCCAATGACCGCCCGATTGAGAATGACGGATCCCATGCCGACCAGCGAGCCATCTCCAATAGTGCAGGAATGCAGAATGACGTTGTGGCCCACGGTGACGTCCCGGCCGATCGTGGTGGGCTGGCCAAAGTCGGTGTGAATGACCGACAGATCCTGCACATTGCTGTTCTCACCGACCGTTATCCAGTCATTGTCGCCACGCAGCACCGCGCCAAACCAGATACTCGCATGCGTCATGAGCCGTACGCGGCCGATGAGCGTCGCATCCGGAGCAATCCAGAAGTCCCGATCATCGGGTAGTTCCGGCCTGATATCGTCAATGGCGAAAAGCGGCATATTTGGGACCCCAGTTAGGCGCAGCCGCCATTTTGGCAGGCAACGCGCGGCTTGGCGAGCTTTGAGGACCCAAGAAGGCAGGGTCGGCCATCAATCCGCCCAAGACGATTGGAGCGAAAGACGTTAGGCTCAAGCAGTGCTCAATGATTCGCGAGCACGGAAAGGGGCGGAACGGGTGCTTCGGCGCACTGTGTCCATCACCAAGGTCGACAGCGAGTTCTTCGCCGCACCTTATCGCGCCCCGTCTGCGGTTATCCTGACAGTACATACCCAGTCTCCATCCATAACCCCGGCCAGGCTTGGTCCCGGCTGGTTCATTGCGTTCGCTGCGACCCTTTTTTCCTCGACCAGGAGTAATCATGGCCAAGCGTTCCACGCGCCGCTCCCAAGGCGACGTTCACGAAACCGCACAGGTGCACACCCTGTTTCCGCATTCAGGCGGCTGGAGTCCGCGCGATGATGACGGCAGGGACCGCAAATACGTCAAGAATGTCCGTGCCCTAAGCGCGGCACAGCAAGCACTCCTTGATGCGATTGATGAGCGCTCGCTGGTCGTCGCACTTGGTCCGGCCGGCACGGGCAAAACATACCTAGCCATTGCCAAGGCCGTGGAAGCGCTTGAACAGAACCGTGTGAGCCGTATCGTGCTTTCCCGTCCGGCAGTAGAAGCCGGAGAGAGCCTGGGTTTTCTTCCCGGTGACCTGCAGGAGAAACTCGCGCCATATCTGCGCCCGCTTTATGACGCCTTGACCGAGCGTGTCGGCAACAAGCGTCTTAAGGCACTTCTGGCCGACAACATTATCGAAATCGCGCCGGTTGCCTATATGCGTGGACGGACGCTCAACGATGCCTTTGTGGTGATCGACGAAGCCCAGAACTGTACCTACACGCAGATCAAAATGTTGCTGACGCGGTTGGGTTGGCGCTCCACAATGGTGCTCACCGGTGATCCGGATCAGACAGATTTGCTGCCGGGCATGTCTGGACTGGGCGCGGTAGCTGAGCGGCTGGAGCAGGTTCAGAATATAGCTGTCGTGCGTCTGTCAGAGTCCGACATCGTGCGTCATCCACTCGTCGCAAGCATGCTTACAGTGCTGTGAGAACGTAAGCCTGACTGTCTCCAGCAAGATGCTCAGTGCAGGCTCAAACGCAATGACAGTACCAGGAGGCCTATGGCAAAACTCCAATAGCCCGAGATCGCCACGGCGATGACAAGAGCGATGGGCGAGCCACCATGGGCGCGCCAATGCCGGACAGACTTGTCAAAGAGGACGCTGGGACCGGCCACTGTCATCACGGCGAGATACCCACCCCGTGCCGTCAGGCTTTCGGGCCTGCGACCCAGGATGCGGTAAAGATTGGCAACTATTCCGGAGACGGTTAGTCCGCTGGCCACAGCGAACAACAAGGTCAGCACATCCTTCATCACGGTCCCGCTTTGGTACTTGCGTGCCTCCCCGTGCAGATAGCGTGCCAACAAAAATCCTAGCCGACTGTCCCGTTCCGGGGCGCTGGACATGGTCCCGCCCCATCAAGCGAGGTTTTCCTGCAACGCAGTCGCGGAATTGTTGGCCTCACCGTGTCTTCACTCGCCCCCTGGCGCCAGACCATGCATTCTACAAAGGTAACGGAGTGGGTGAGATGACTGCCGTCAGTGAGACTGGACATGATGCCAAGGGCACCGATTTGGCGGAGCCGCATTCGGGGTGGCAGGTCCTGATCGGTTTCTGGCTGATTGCGGCCGTACTTTTTGCAGTATTTTTACTGTATTATATTATTCCATCACCTATGGCCTGGATTGAGGCTCAACCAGATCCTACGCCCCAGACCACATCCATTCATCTGTCGGTCGGCGGCAAAAACTTTGTCATTCCGGCCAATTACATCATCTATCCGGATGACCGCCGCAGCGGAGCACACAACCATCTGGCTCTGTTTGCCCTGATGCCAGGATTTCATGGGTACAGCCGAACCGAGACGCGACAGTTCGCCGACGACGGAGCGCAGTCGCGCGTCGTGCACATGCGAATACGCGCAGATTCCCTTGCTCTTGCCGAAGATGCGCAACTGCACCGGGTCTTCATGACCTACGTCATCAACCGGCACGGGCTGCCCAGCCCTTTCGGCCTTACCGAATACTCCTTTCGCCTCGACAATGGTTATCGGGGCCAGGATCTCTTCGTGGGCGTGCATGATGGGCAGACGGTCGTACTGCGCTGCTGGCGTTTCGCGGACAGCAATCACGCACCGGACTGCATGCGCGACATGCGCCTTGGTCGCAATGTAGCGCTCAGCTATCGCTTCAAGCGTACCTATCTCAGCCAATGGCGGCAGATCGCATCCGGTGTCCGCCGCCTTGTCGACGGGTTCGAGCAGGGCGCCCCCTGAACCCCACGCGGCTCAGCTTCGGCTGGCGGGCGCCGGAGGTAGATCCATTTCCAGGATCCCCATATTGAAGTCGTAGGACAGCTCCCCTTCTTCTTCGTCCTTGTAAATCACGCCAATAAATTCACCATTGACGAGCACCTCGACCGAGTCCGGCTGCTTGGGACGCTCGACCACCGTTATGGTATCGAGACGGAACAGATTGCGGAGGTATTTTTCGAGACGCCAAATCTCACTGCGGGTCAAACTGATCTCCTTGTCGACATTAGGCGCAACCAATCGCCTGCCCAGCGCCAAAGACGCGGCGCGATCGGTATGCACCGCCTCAAGTGACACGGGCTATCCCGCCTGGTCAAGCATTGGCTATGTTGGCATTAATTGGAAAAGATCAAGCCATGGCCCACCCTCTACTGCCGCCACAAGGATACTACGCAGCCAGCGCACCGCCCGCTTTAGAGCGCCCGAGATTTCAGGGTAAGGCGGAAGTGGAGCTGTGCGTGATTGGAGGTGGCTTCACCGGGCTCTCGGCCGCCCTCCACCTCGCAGAGGCCGGCGCGACCCCAATCCTCCTTGAGGCGCAGGACATTGGTTACGGCGCCTCCGGGCGCAATGGCGGGCAAATCCACGCCGGTCTGCGCCAGGACCAGGCAAGTCTCGAGGCCATGCTCGGACGGAACCATGCCCGTGAGCTCTGGCAGCTGAGTGAAGACGCCAAGGCTTTGGTGCGATCGCTGGCACGCAAGGTGGGCTGTTCGGTCCAGGACGGCCTGATCAAGGCTGCTCACAGCCCACGCGCCTTGGCCCATTTGCACAGTTCCCACGACTACCTCGAAGATCACTATGGCTACACTGCTACGCGGATGCTGGATGCCGGCGCGACAGCGGCCGCAATTGGCAGCACACTCTACTGCGGCGCCAGCCTCGACCGTAGCGGCGGACATCTGCACCCCCTCAGCCTTGCGCGTGGACTGGCTCAGGCAGCGGAAGCGGCAGGTGCCAAACTGTACGTACGCAGCAAGGTCGAATGCCTTGAAGCTCAGGCAGACAGTGTGCGCATTCTATGTGCCGACGCAGAATTGCGCGCACGGCGTGTTATCGTTGCCTGCGATGCATGGGCGGGCTCTATCCTGCCCACACTCGCCCCGTTCATGGCCCCGGTGGAAAGCTTTCTCATCGCCACCGAACCGCTACCTGCGGCACTCTCGGCACAGATCCTGCCAGGCAATGAAGCCGTTGCCGATACCCGCCACGTACTCGATTACTATCGTAAAAGTGCCGATCAACGCCTGCTGTTTGCCGGTCGCGAGGCCTATGTGCACCAACCGAAGGATATCGCTGCCCTGGTCCGGCCACGTATGCTGACCGTGTTCCCACAACTGCGCGACTGCCGCATCGACTACGCGTGGAGCGGCACAGTGGCGGTCACCCGCAGCCGCTTACCGCAGTTCGGTAGGATGGGGAGCAGGATTCTGTTTGGCCACGGCTACTCGGGCCAGGGCGTCGCACTCTCAGTCATGGGGGGGCGGCTTATGGCCGAAGCCGCACTGGGGCCAAGCCCGGGTTTTGAGGCCCTGGCCAGCATTCCCGCGCGCCCATTCCCGGGCGGTCCCCTCCTGCGCAAGCCGCTTGTGGTAGCCGCACTGCAGGCTTTGCGCTGGTTGGACGCGCTCGGCTGAGAAGACCGTTCAGACCAGCCGGCTTTGTTCCACCGCTGCCCTGATGAAGCTGGCAAAAAGTGGATGCGGTTCGAGGGGGCGGCTCTTCAATTCGGGATGAAACTGCACACCGATGAACCAGGGATGATCGGAACGCTCCATGATTTCGGGCAGCTTGCCGTCAGGAGACCAACCGGTAACCTTCAGGCCCTGGCCGGCCAACGCGTCCGTGTATTCCGTATTGACTTCATAACGGTGACGATGGCGTTCGCTGATTTTTGAAACACCATAGATTTCCGCAACCCGACTGCCCGAACTCAGCACTGCGGGATAGGCGCCAAGCCGCATGGTGCCCCCCATATCGCCGCCCTTGCTGCGCACTTCCAGATCGTTGCCCTTGGTCCATTCCGTCATCATGGCGATGACCGGATGTTTGGGCGTGCCATTTTCGGTTGAACCGGCCCCTTCCAGTCCAAGCTGGGTGCGCGCCGCTTCGATCACCGCCATGTGCAGGCCATAGCAGATGCCAAAGAATGGCACCTTGCGTTCACGCGCAAACTTGACTGCCGCAATCTTACCTTCAGTACCACGTTCGCCGAAGCCACCTGGAACCAGGATCCCGTTCACCCCCTCGAGATAGACAGCGGCATCGTCGCGCTCGAAAATTTCCGAGTCAATCCACTCCATCCTGACGCGCACATTGTTGGCAAGGCCGCCATGGGTGAGCGCTTCCGACAGCGATTTGTAGCTGTCCTTGACCGAAATGTACTTGCCAACGACGGCAATCCTGACTTCGCCCTCCGGATTGTTGACGCGATCGACAACATTCTGCCAACGCGACAGATCCGGGGCCGGAGCATCCTTGAGGCCAAACACAGACAGAATCTGCGTGTCCAGCCCTTCACGATGATAGGCGATGGGCGCGTCATAGATGGTGGCCAGATCCCGGGCCGGGATCACACGCTCAGCCGAGACATTGCAGAACAGCGCTATCTTGCGCCGTTCATCGAGAGGAATGGGATGGGTGGAGCGACAAAGCAGGACATCTGGCTGGATGCCGATCGATCGCAGCTCCTTGACCGAATGCTGGGTGGGCTTGGTCTTCAGTTCGCCCGCCGTTTCGATATAGGGAAGCAGGGTCAGGTGTACAAAGCATGCCCGCTCGTGTCCCAGCTCATTGCCCAGCTGGCGAATGGCCTCAAAGAAGGGCAAGCCCTCGATATCACCAACCGTTCCGCCGATCTCGCACAGCAGAAAATCGACATCATTGCTTCCGGCCAGCACAAAATCCTTGATGGCGTCGGTGACGTGCGGGATCACCTGCACGGTGCGCCCGAGGTAATCGCCCCGACGTTCCTTGGCGATGACTTCGGAATAAATCCGGCCGGACGTTACATTGTCGGATCGAGCCGACGCCACGCCCGTGAAGCGTTCATAGTGACCAAGGTCAAGATCGGTCTCCGCACCGTCGTCGGTGACATAGACCTCGCCATGCTGGAACGGGCTCATCGTGCCCGGATCGACGTTCAAATAAGGATCAAGCTTGCGCAGCCGCACCGAATAGCCGCGAGCCTGCAGCAATGCTCCGAGAGCGGCGGACGCAAGACCCTTGCCTAACGAGGAGACCACGCCGCCGGTGATGAAAATCATGCGCGCCATGGAATTGCACCATAGGCGCCCGGCATGGTGAAGCTCAAGCGCATTTCTCACCCAAACGAAATTGATTCACGTAAAATTCCGCAGCCGACTACGCCCCAACTAGTTATGAGGCTTGGCTGGGGCCGGAGGTTGTGGAACGCCCGGGACCGCGGGCAAAAGGGGCTTGGACGCCGGGTGCGGGTTTGCCGCCCCTGGCGCCTTGGGGACCGGAGCCGACACCGGTTTGGCCGGGGACGAATCCAAAATGGAGTGCTGCGGCCGCCCGTGCAGGGCCAGGATGGTCAGTCCCATCGAGGTGGCAAAGAACATCACGGCGAGAATCGCGGTCAGGCGCGTCAACGCATCACCAGCACCGCGGGGTGTGAACAGGCCACCGCCGCTGCCACCGCCAATGCCCAACGCTCCGCCTTCTGACTTTTGCATGAGCACGACGATCACCAGTGCGACCGACACGATCAGCTGGACGATGATGAGGACGGTGGACATGGCAGCTCCGGGGACCTTCGAAGGGGGCGTCTTAGACGAAAGCTTCGGCCCTGGGAAGTCCTCGTGCACCCTATCATTGGATAACGTCTAACCCAGCGACCGCTGGTAACGAAAAGTTATGGTCTTGCAAATTTTGCAGTTGGACTAGACTGATCTTTGCTTATGTTCAGGACGGGATGGTCGAAGTCCAATACCCGCAAATGGATGAATTTAGAGGTTTTGCATGACCATTAGGGTGAGACGCGCGTTGCGGTCCGGATCCGCATGTGTTCTGCTTTTGGCGCTCTGCGGCTGTACTAATGCGGATTGGGCTCGGGTTGCCCGCCTGTGGGAACCCAGCCATACGGGCTATCAGGATGATTATGGCAATTCATCTGCCAATACATCAACCTCTGGCGTTTCGGGTACGGTGACCGCGACCGCACCGACGTCAACCTCGGCCGGGAGCACGGGGCAGGCAGCGACCGGCAGTGATTCGGACGGGGATTTCTGCCATCAGGCTGCGCACAGCGCCGCCAGACATGCCACCTCTGACGGCTTTACCCCGGCAACCGTTGCGAGGGTCTATCGTCAGCAGCTAGCACAGTGCGAGGCACTGATGGCGCAATGATGGAACATTCCGCTACGTCGCTTCGACATGGCGCGAGCGGATCATTGTGACCGTCGCATCAAGCTCGTGAAGCTGCTCCTGGGAGGACTTCTCGGG
>JAGWRJ010000015.1 GCA_028869725.1 Alphaproteobacteria bacterium
CAGGGCTGCACAAGCGCCTCACGGTGCCTATATGTGGAAGGGGCGATTGAGGGACGAAAAAGATGTGGCACAACGGCTGGGCGTTTGGCGTCCATCACTGGATGTGGGAGTGGGGTATGCCATTCGGCGGATTCTGGTTCATACTGTTTTTGGTGGTGCTTTTCGTCGTGTTGCTGGTGCGTTCTCCGCACCGCCATGCACCCCCGATGCGCTCGGCAGCACTCGACCTTCTCGAGCAGCGCTATGCCCGCGGAGAAATCGGCCGTGACGAGTATCTCGAGAAAAAGCGAGATCTGATGAGCTGAGCGGGCATCGTCATTTGCGTTCCCGCGCCAGCTCCGCAAGCTGGCGGCGCATCGCCTCGATCTCGCTCTTCAGTTCATTGATCTCCTCGGAGGCGCGCTGGGCTGTGGGCTCTGGGTTGCCCTGGGGTGCCTTGCCCGCGCTGTCATCCCGCTGCGCTGCGGCGAAGGGGGAGAATACTTTCATCGCCCGTTCGAACATGGCCAGATTCTGTCGGGTTATCGCCTCGAACGCAGACCCGCCGCCGCCAAAGGCTTCAGCAAGACGCTGGCGCATCTGCTCCTGATTTTTGGCGAAACTCTCCATGGAGAGGTCGAGATAGCCGGGCACAAAGGCCTGCAGCGAATCTCCGTAAAGTCGTATCAGCTGACGCAAAAAGCGTATGGGCAGAAGGTTTTGGCCCTTGTTCTCTTCTTCGAAGATGATCTGCGTGAGGACGGAGCGGGTAATGTCCTCACCGGTCCGTGCGTCGCGGACTTCGAACTCAACGCCCGCCTTTACCATCTCGCAGAGATGATCGAGCGTTACATAGCTCGAGGTATGCGTGTTGTAGAGGCGCCGGTTGGCGTATTTTTTGATGATGACGGGTTCGCCCGTCGCGGTCTTTTCGTCGCTCACCGGTCTACCCGCGCCATGTGTTCCTGCGCTGCCATCCAGCGCTGCCCTGACGTAACAAGAGCATCACAATTCCACGGCTGTCCAGAGGGGGTTTATCTGCAGCGCTGCACTGCACCCTGATGGTAGCCCTCTAAGTCATTGGTGTGGAAATATTATTTGTCCCAGTTTACCCTCGCTCGCATTCGCGGCATTTTACGGTCCGCTCCGGACAATTCATGCAAAAAGGATGTGCCATGACCGAGGTCGTCATCGTTTCCGCCGCCCGCACCCCGGTGGGCTCCTTCAACGGGGCCTTTGCCGCTCTACCTGCCCATGAACTTGGACGGGTTGCGATCGTCGGCGCGCTGTCGCGTGCAGGGGTTGAGGCAAAGGCGGTCGATGAGGTCGTGATGGGGCAGGTGTTGACCGCCGCCGAGGGGCAAAACCCCGGCCGGCAAGCCTCGGTCGCCGCAGGCATTCCTTTTGAAACACCGGCCTGGCTCGTTAACCAGCTGTGTGGTTCGGGGCTGAGGGCCGTCGCCCTGGGCTTCCAGGCCATCGTCAACGGCGATGCCAGAATCGTGGTTGCAGGCGGTCAGGAAAGCATGAGCCAGGCACCCCATGCTGCCCATCTGCGCGGCGGCGTCAAAATGGGTGGCCTTGAATTCACAGATACCATGCTCAAAGACGGGCTCTGGGACGCCTTTCATGGTTATCACATGGGGGTTACTGCCGAAAACGTTGCCCGGCAATGGCAGATCACGCGCGAGCAGCAGGACGCTTTCGCTGTAGCCTCCCAGAACAAGGCGGAAGCGGCGCGCCGCTCTGGCCGGTTTAAGGATGAAATCGTCCCGGTCGTGGTCAAGGACCGCAAGGCGGAACGCAGCATTGATCGCGACGAATACATTCGGGACGGTGTTACCTATGAGAGCGTGAGCGGGCTTAAGCCGGTTTTCCAGAAGGACGGTTCGGTAACTGCAGCAAATGCATCAGGCATCAATGATGGTGCGGCCGCGCTGGTGCTAATGCGCGCCGAGGACGCAGCAAGCCGCGGGCTGAAGCCGCTTGCCCGGATTGCGTCCTGGGCCCATGCCGGTGTCGATCCTGCAATCATGGGGACGGGACCTATACCCGCGTCACGCGCCGCGTTGAAGAAGGCAGGCTGGAGTGTCGCGGATCTGGATCTCATCGAAGCCAATGAGGCCTTCGCGGCACAGGCCTGCGCCGTCAACAAGGACATGGGGTGGGATCCGGACAAAGTAAATGTCAATGGCGGTGCGATCGCCATCGGGCATCCGATCGGCGCCAGCGGTGCACGCGTTTTGACGACCCTGCTCTTTGAAATGCAGAAGCGTGACGCGCACAAAGGTCTGGCAACACTGTGCATTGGTGGCGGCATGGGAATTGCCATGTGCGTTGAACGTTAACGGTGTCCGGTTGTTGTCGTGCGATAGCGCAACCCTTGCCCTTGCATGGACGTGTCTGTGTCCGATCAGCTATGCGAAACGGAGCAGGGCCTGGGATGGCGCTGATGCAATGGTCCCGGCCTCCAACGATCCTGGGCTTTGCGTGAGGTCTACAAGTCTGATTTAGATGGAGCCTGCGATACCCAGACGCGTGCAGGAGGACCAAATGGCGCGGGTTGCGGTGGTTACCGGGGGAACACGGGGTATTGGCGAGGCGATATCTTCGTCTCTCAAGGCGGCGGGCTATATCGTAGCTGCCAATTACTGTGGCAATGATGCGCGCGCCGCCGCGTTTGCGGACCGGACGGGCATTGCTGTCTACCGGTTCGATGTCGCTGATTTTGCTGCCGTGCAGGCGGGTACCGAAAAAATAAAAGCCGACCTCGGACCTATCGATATCGTGGTCAACAATGCCGGGATCACGCGTGACGGCACCATGAAGAAAATGACTCGCGAGGGCTGGGACGAAGTTCTCGATACCAATCTCGGTGGCTGTTTCAACATGTGCAAGGCGGTGTGGGAAGACATGCTCGCCCGCAGCTTTGGCCGGATCGTCAATATCGGATCGATCAATGGTCAGGCTGGCCAATACGGACAGGTCAACTACGCGGCCGCCAAATCGGGCATACACGGGTTTACCAAGGCGCTGGCGCAGGAAGGCGCAGCCAAGGGTATTACGGTCAATGCGATTGCCCCCGGCTATATTGACACCGATATGGTTGCGGCCGTGCCGGCCAACGTCCTGGAGAAGATCGTGGCCCGCATCCCGGTGGGACGCCTTGGCCGGGCCGACGAGATCGCGCGTGGCGTGCTGTTTCTGGTCGGTGATGATGCCGGCTTCATCACCGGCTCCACCCTGTCGATCAATGGCGGTCAGCACATGTACTGAACAGGCGGGACAAGTTCTGCGAACACCGCTATGACAGGCCGATGGATGCACCTACTGTTTCAGCTCTGATGGTCTCGGACCTTGCCGTCGTGCGTGGCGGGCGGGTCGTGTTCCAGCGTCTGGGCTTTCACATAGGCGCAGGCGAGCTGCTGTCCCTCGAGGGGCCGAACGGGGCTGGCAAGACCAGCCTGTTGCGCGTGCTGGCTGGCTTCCTGCCGGCCTTTGCAGGCCGCATTGATCTCACTCTTGCTGATGCCACCCATCTCGACGGCGACGAGCGGGCCCATGTGATCGGCTGGCTTGGCCATCAGGACGGTATCAAGTCCCAACTCAGCGTGCAGGAGAATCTGGCCTTCTACGCCCGCCTCTATGGTCAGCGTGGGGCCGACCTGCACGCGCTTCTGGACCAGGTGGGGCTGATGCGGGCGCGCGATCTGCCGGGGCAATATCTGTCGGCGGGGATGCGTCGGCGCCTGGCTCTGGCCCGTCTTGTTGTCAGCGCCAGGCCAGTGTGGCTCCTGGACGAACCCTTGGCCGCGCTCGACGTCCGGGGCAAGGCAATGGTGGGAGCACTCATCACCGCGCATCGGCGCCATGGGGGACTTGTCATCGCCGCCACGCATGAAGCGTTGGGCCTTGACTGTACCCGGCTGGAGTTGGGCGCCTCATGAGCGGGTTTCGGGCACTTCTGTACCGCGATCTGCGGCTGGCGACGCGTGCCGGCGGGGGGGCAGCGCTCGCCCTGGCGTTTTTTGCCGCAGTCGCGGTGCTCGTGCCACTTGGCATCGGGGCGGACCTGAAATTACTGGGACGCATTGCAGGAGGTGTCTTGTGGGTGGCGGCCGTGCTTGCCGCTCTGCTGTCGCTCGACCGGCTGTTTCAGGCCGATTATGAGGATGGCAGTCTAGATCAGATTGCGCTGGCGCCTCTGGCGCTCGAAACCTCGGCAGCGGCCAAAATAGCCGCGCATTGGCTGACCACGGGCCTGCCTCTGACCCTGCTCTCGCCGCTGCTCGCGTTGCTGTTCAACCTGCCTGTGGCCGGATATGTGCCGCTTTTGGCCTCCCTGGCCATTGGCACGCCCGCAGTCAGTGCGATCGGGGCTATTGGGGCAGGGCTGACCATCAGCATTCGCCGTGGCGGCCTGATCCTGCCTCTGCTGGTACTTCCGCTGCTCAGTCCGGCCGTCATTTTCGGGGCAGGCGTGGTGAGTGCCGCTCTGAGCGGGCTTGCCAACGGGGCGATCTGGCTCCTCTCCGCCTTTTCACTTGCCGCCGTGTGCCTGGCGCCTTTTGCTGCGGCAGCTGCGGTCCGGCTCAATCTTGCCGGATAATGCCTCTTTGGGACCATAGGCCACCTTTTCCCGCGGCCACGAACAGGGCATCTCAGAGCGATGAACATATTCGAGTTGGCAAATCCCAAACGGTTCATGCGGTTTTCGGCGGCGCTGCTGCCGTGGCTGTGGACCATCGCGATCCTGTGTCTGGGCGCGGGCCTCTTCATCGGTCTGTTTCGCGTGCCGCCGGATTACCAGCAGGGGCAAACCGTCAAGATCATGTTCATCCATGTGCCGGCGGCATGGGTGGGTATGATGGCCTATGCCACAATGGCGGTGGCAAGCCTGTTCGGACTGGTCAACCGCCATCCACTTGCCGATGCCGCAGCCAAGGCCGCCGCTCCGCTGGGCGCACTTTTTACCGCGCTGGCCCTCATTACCGGCTCGCTCTGGGGTAAGCCGATGTGGGGCGCCTACTGGGTCTGGGATGCGCGCCTGACGTCCTTCCTGATCCTGTTCTTCCTTTATCTCGGCTATATGGCGCTGTGGACGGCGATCGAAGACGAGACGCGCGCCGCGCGCGCCTGTGCCATCCTTGCTCTGGTGGGTGCAGTCAATCTGCCGATCATCAAATACTCGGTGGATTGGTGGAATACGCTGCATCAGGGCGAAAGCATTTTCGTCAAGGGTGGTCCTCTCATCGCGCCCGTATTTCTGTGGCCGCTGTTCCTGATGGCCGCCGGGTATACCTTCCTGTTCCTGGCCTTATGGATGGTGCGGATCCGAACCGAAATCCTGGCCCGCAGGGCCCGTACCCTGCAGCTGCGATTGGGGGCGGCATGAACATCATCACCTATCTGGAGATGGGCGGCTACGCCGCCTATGTCTGGCCCGCCTATGGGATCAGCCTGGTCGCTCTCGTGGGGGCAGTTTTTTGGACACTTCATGCCTGGCGGAAGGTCCGGCGCCAGCTCGCTATGCTGGAAGAAATGAAGGAGGATGAGCGATGAGGCGGCTGCTTTACGTGCTGCCGGTCCTGCTCTTCGCAGGTATCGCGTATTTCCTGTTCAGAGGCCTAATTGCCCCACCACCGATGGACCTTCCCTCGGTTCTGATCAACAAGCCTGTGCCCCGCGACCAGATGCGCGCGCTGGGTGGTTCGATAGCGGGCTTTACGCCCAAGGATCTGTCTGACGGTCATGTCACTGTGGTTAATTTCTTCGCATCCTGGTGCGTGCCCTGCCGCGAAGAAGCTCCGGTACTGCCCCTCATTAGATCTCTGAAGGGCGTGCGCCTCTATGGTGTCGCCTACAAGGATATGCCCGCCCAGGCGCAGAAATTTCTGTCCGAGACAGGCAACCCGTTCAATCGGTTGGATATCGACGAAGCCGGTCGTGCCGGTATTGACTGGGGCATTACGGGTGTTCCTGAGACTTTTGTCGTCAACGGCCAGGGCATTGTTCTGCTCCGCTTTCAAGGTCCGCTCACGCCGCGGATTATACGGACCCAGCTGTTGCCGGTGATACAGAACGCGCAGGGCGCGTAAGATTTCGCTAACCAAGTTGCACGCATGCTGGCGGCCATGCAGATCAGTGCCGCCAACGTGCTCACCGCACAGCAGACCGCCGCGCCGGCGCGCGCGCCCAGCGCTGCCAATGCGGCTACGCGCTTCGTTCCGCAAGGATTTGAGGCCGCGCCGCCCCAGTCTGCGTCAGCGTCCAAGGATCAGCATCAGCGCGCAGAGCCGGCAGCGGTCCCACGCGGCCTTGGCACCATGGTGGATGTCGTTGTCTGACGCTCTCAGGTCAGGCGCTTGCGCACCGCGGGCTTGCGCCGCAGCTTGGCTGAGGCGTCGACGCTGCGCTGTTCGGCAGCCGCGGCAATGGCCGCCAGCATTTTGACGAAGCGGGGCCGTTCGGCGGCCGGAAGGGCCTCCAGCAGCGCCTTTTCTGCGCGATCCGCGGCCGCGCGCGCACCACGCAAGGCTTTGCGGCCTGAGGCGGTGATGGCGACCGCATTGGCCCGCTGATCCTCTTCGGTTCTCTGTCGCGAGACGAGACCTTTATCCAACATCCGCCGGACCATTTCGGCCAGCGTTGACCGGTCGATCCCGGTCATTTCCACAAGCGCCGTCTGGCTGACACCCTCGTGGTGTTCGAGCGCGGCAAGCACCGTAAACTGCTGCTTGGTCAGTTCGCGTGTACCATATTCCCGCGCATAGAGATCACCGTAGAACTGCTGGCAGCGACGCATCAGGTGGGACGGCGCCTCGGAAAAATCCAGATGGCCGTTCGACTTGCGTTGTGCCTTTGCGATCATCGCAATACCCCTGCGTCCCGTATCCGCCGGCGCCCCGGCTGTTATCCAAACGCGAAAGAACAGCTACCGCCTGCAGCAGAAACTTGGCGTCACCGTTTCGCGCCCCCCTTTGGCGGCGGAACATTAGACGAGAGGGCAGGCGAATCACAACAGGCAGGCGATCAAAAACTTTTTCTGATGCAAGACCGGCTTGCGGATTGTTCCCAATTGCGCGAGCGTTGGTTATGAGCAATCCCCCGTCTGCTGCAGCGCCAGCACCTGGACCACATTTTGTGCGACAGGTCCCCCACGGCGATACACATGAGCGTTATGTTTGCGGCCAATGCGGGCACATTCATTACACAAATCCGAAAATTGTGGTCGGCGCGGTAGTTACCTATCAGGATAAAATTCTGCTCTGTCGTCGCGCAATTGCGCCACGCCATGGTTACTGGACCTTACCTGCAGGTTTTCTTGAGGAGCATGAGACGCCCCTGGATGGTGCGCGGCGCGAAGCGCGCGAGGAGGCCTGCTGTGAGATCGTGATCAGCGCTCTTTTGGCCGTTTATTCCGTGCCTCATATCAGCCAGGTCCAGCTCTTCTACTGCGCGCACTTAACGAGCCCCAAGTTTGCTCCAGGCCCTGAAAGCCTGGATACCCAGCTGTTTTCCTGGTCGCAAATCCCCTGGTCCGAGCTTGCATTTCCGAGTGTACGCTGGGCACTGGAGCATTGGCGCGCGGTTCAGGGAGCGGCTGTATTCGCTCCGTTCACGAATCCGTCTTAGGCCCGTCCTTCACAATCTGGTGACGCAGAACCAGAGGGGTTTGGGCGATAGCGAAGAGAAAGATGAGAGGCAGAATGGCGAAGACCTTGAAGTCTACCCAGATGGCGGTCGAGGTATTGCGCCAGACGGCTTCG
>JAGWRJ010000216.1 GCA_028869725.1 Alphaproteobacteria bacterium
ATCGTGACATCCCCAGTCTGCCAAAGGAAACCAGCAGCGGCCTTGAATGGCGTCACGAAAATTCGATCGTAAACCTCATCGATATACCACTTATTGAGCAGCAACTCATAAACGAAGTGAAAGCGTGCCGCGAGCGCGCCAGGAAGTGCCGGCCGAACCAGGTACATGTAATAGGCCAATGCTATGCCGCACACTCCCAAAAACGTCGGCGCCAAGGTGAGAGCGACTGGCATGTTCTCCATATCAGCCAGGACATGGTTGGACGGAGCGATGGCGATAGCGGTACCCCAAAACGCATGCCAATCCGAGCCAATAAGCTGATTGCGGAAGATCCATCCGAGCACGGTTGCGCCCGCCGAAAGCGCGAGTAGCGGCCACAGCATGACGGCCGGGCTTTCGTGAACGTGTTCCATCACATGATGGTCCGCGCGAGGCTTGCCGTGAAACGTCATGATGAGAAGACGCCAGGAATAGAAAGCCGTCAGAAACGCCGCGGCGAGGCCGCAGATGTAGCCATAGGTCCCGACACTGGTGTGCGCAGCCCAAGCCGCCTCGAGGATGGCATCCTTGCTGAAATAACCAGCAAATGGCGGAACACCGGCCAGGGCCAAGCTGCCAATCCACATGACCGTGTATGTCACTGGGATCGCACGCCAGATCCCGCCCATTTTCCGCATGTCCTGCTCGTCTGACATAGCGTGAATTACGCTGCCCGCCCCCAGGAACAGCAACGCCTTGAAGAACGCATGTGTCAGAAGATGAAAAATGCTCGCTTGATAGGCGCCAACGCCGGCGGCAACAAACATGTAGCCAAGCTGCGAACAGGTTGAATACGCAATGACCCGCTTGATATCGTTCTGCGTACATCCGATTGTCGCGGCAAAAAGCGCGGTGGTACCGCCAATGACCGTTACCATGGCCAGTGCCGCCGGCGCGTAATCCATGAGCGGAGACATCCGCGCCATCAGGAACACGCCCGCCGTCACCATGGTCGCTGCGTGGATCAGCGCGGAAACCGGTGTCGGCCCCTCCATCGCGTCGGGCAACCAGACGTGCAATCCGATCTGCGCGGACTTTCCCATCGCGCCGAGAAACAGGAGAATCCCAATCACATCAAGGACCAGGTAATCCTGCCCAAACAGATGATATGTGTCGTGGGCGTGCGCGGTGACTCCCGCAAAAATCGTAGCGAACGAGACCGAGCCAAACGTGACATACACCAGGGCAATGCCGACGGCGAAGAACAGGTCGCCTATCCGGTTTACCACAAATGCCTTTATCGCCGCTGTGCAGGCGGAAGGCCGATCATACCAATAACCAATCAGCAGATAACTCGCGAGGCCAACGCCTTCCCAACCGAAAAAGAGCTGAAGGAGATTGTTTGCAGTAACCAGCATCAGCATCGCGAAGCTAAACAGGGAGAGATAGGAGAAGAATCGCCAGATCGTCTTGTCGTGGCTCATGTAACCGACGCTGTAAATATGGATCAGCGTCGCCACGACAGTAACCATCGCTACCATCACAGCCGAAAGCGAATCCTGTCGCAGCACCCAATTTACATGGAATGTTCCTGACTCGATCCACGTCGCCAAAACCACGCCGTCCTTTGGCAAGCCAAGGTAAACATGGTCAACAAAACCGACCACGCCGCAGACTGAGGCGAGCACCATGCACAAGATCGTTACAGCCTGGGCCGCGCGGTCGCCTATCTGACGGCCAAGAAGCAGCGCGGTGAGCGAGCCGACGAGCGGCGCGAAGACAGCGACGGCGGTCAGCATCAGCGCCAGTACTCCGAATAGCAGTTTTCGTTATGGCCGACACCGCGTACAGCGTGGCCCGAGCGTTGACTCTGCATTATGTCACCCCTTCATCATGGTGACGTCCTCAACCTCGATCGAGCCGCGGTTGCGGAAATAAATCACGACGATTGCCAATCCGATTGCAGCCTCGGCGGCGGCAACGGTGAGTACAAACATGGCCAGAATTTGACCAGCGAG
>JAGWRJ010000217.1 GCA_028869725.1 Alphaproteobacteria bacterium
GCGCCATAGTGGCGTTATTGGCGACGCTTGCAGCCTTTGTCTATCTTGCTTCTGAAGCGCGCATCACAGAGCGCTATACCCTGCCATCTTCGATCATGCGTCCGGCAAAGGGGCCGCAGGCAGTGCGCCGTGGCGCACATCTGGCCATGATCTATGGCTGCCGGGACTGTCATACGGCGCCGGCTGGGCAGGCCTTTACGGGCAACATGCTCCACGTCTCCCCCGGGCTTACTCTTGCGGCTCCCAACCTGCGCCGCTTCCTCAAGCGACGTGGTCCTGGTCTGTTTGATATCGCACTGCGTCGCGCCTTGACACCCAACGCGCAGGCGATCTGGGACATGCCTTCCAACGCCTACGTGTACATGAGCGATTCCGATATCGAGGCACTGCTCGCCTACTTCGGGTCCCTGCCCGTGATCGGGCCGGCGCCGTCAGGTAGGAGATTCAGTTTCCGTGCCCGGCTCGCAGTCCTGGCCGGCACGCTGAGGCCTGCCAATCCATATGGTCTTGGCCGGCGTGGTCCGCGCGAAGTCGGTCCGGCCTATAACGGTGGTCGCTATCTGGCAATGATGAGCTGCAGCGGCTGTCATGGTGCCTACCTCGATGGCAAGCCTGGCGGTGCGCCGGACCTGCGCGTGATAAGTGTCTATGATCGGGCCCAGTTCTTCGCCCTGCTGCGCCAGGGCACGGTACCTGCAGGGCGCTACGCACCGGTGATGGCAAAGCTGGCGGAACGGAGGTTTCGGGCGTTCAAGGATTACGAGATCAATGCAATTTATGACTATCTGACGGCCCGGGCCCAACCCTGAGGCTGGCGCGATCCCCTGTCCGCGGGCGCTGTGACGATGAAGACGTTACGTACGCAGACCTTCCATGCTATGGCGCTAGCATGCGACCTGCCGAACCTTCCTCCATGCGTCCATCCGCGCGTCCCGTCATTCGTCTCAAGCCGCGGGAGGGACGGCGGGTGCGCGCCGGTGCACCCTGGGTGTTTTCCAATGAAATCCTCCTCACTCCTGAGAGCAAGGCCCTAACGCCTGGCTCGCTGGTTGCTGTGGCAGGTGATGACGGGCGCCAGTTTGGAACCTTCTATTTTAATCCCAAGACCCTCATCGCGTTGCGGCGACTGGATCCCAGCCCGCATGCGGTGATCGATGCAGCCTGGTTCCGCACACGTCTGTCGCGCGCACTTTCCATCCGCCAGTCGCTGTATGAGCGGCCCTACTACCGTCTTGTGCATGCCGAAGGCGACGGCCTGCCCGGACTGGTCGTCGATCGCTTTGATGATGTTCTGACGCTTCAGATTACCACCAAAGGAATGGAGGAGCTTCTCGCGCCTCTGAGCGATGCCCTGCGCGACCTCCTTGCGCCGACATGCATGGTACTGCGCGGCGATGTGCAATCCCGGGCGCTCGAGGGACTAACGAGTGAAGTGCGCGCGCTGGACGGACAAGAGGCTCCGGAACATCTCGTGGTCGAAGAAAATGGGCTGCGCTACTTTGCCGATCTCGTCCATGGCCAGAAGACGGGCTGGTATTTCGACCAGCGCGACAACCGCGCTTTCATGGCCCGCCTCGCGCACCAGCGCAGCGTGCTCGACTGCTATACCTATGCTGGAGGCTTTGCCCTCGCCGCTGCCAGAGGGGGCGCGCGCGAGGTGGTGGCCGTCGACTCCTCGGCGCCAGCATTACGACTGGCGGAAGAGGCTGCGGTGGCGAACGGCCTTTCAGATCGCTGCCGCCTCGTGAAGGCGGACGTTTTCGAGGAGCTGGAACGCCTTGCCGGACAGCAGGAATGTTTCGACGTCGTAATTGCGGATCCTCCGCCCTTTGTGCGTGCCCGCAAGGATCTGGAAGCCGGTGCAAAGGCCTATCGTAAGCTTGCCCGACTTGCGGCGAGTGTCACCGCGCCGGGCGGATTTCTGCTGCTGGCTTCGTGCTCCCATAATATTTCACCAGAGCGCTTTGCGCTCGAATGCGCGATCGGCATCGAGCGGGCCGGACGTGACGCGGCGCTGCTGCGTCAGGCCGGAGCGGGCGCCGACCATCCAGCCCACCCGATGCTCCCGGAAACGGCCTATCTGAAAACCCTGGTCTATGCTCTTAACTAGACCTCTGCCGGTATCAGCGCTTCACGCTGCAGCATCATCCCTGCGCTTGAGGTGTGTCAAAGCCCACCTGCGTCGGGGGACAATACGCCTCACTGCGGAATGTGCAGATGGCTTTGGGCGGCGAAGGCTGCATAGGCAGATTGAAGACGTAGGCGATGAAAGCCGGCCACAGCATGGCTATGGGCGCGGATGACAAGCGTCGTCTCATGTCCCGGTCTTGTTGCTGGCCAGCGCGGCAAGCCTGGACCATTGGGGTTGCCGGTTTTGGCAAAGTTGGTCCAGTAGCGCTGAACCATGCGGCGAACTGCGCGATCCTGCGCCGTGGTATTGCGCTGCAGCTTCACCGCAAACTTCGGGTATCGGCCAGCATATCCGCGATCACCGAAGACGAAGGGAATTTCATAGCCATGACCAACGCCATGGACCTGCGACCGCAGCTTCTGCGGAACATAGGCAAAATAGTAGACGAAAGCCGGTTGGCGTTGCTGCGCATCAAAAAGTGCAAGACCTTGTGCACCTGCGGCAAATATGCGGTCATCAAACAACGCTCCGGCCAGGGCCGTATTACTCCTGATGCCATGCTGCGCGTAAAGTGCCCGTACCTGAGGCAGCGAAGGTCCAGTTCGCGACAGTACCGCGCCGGTGGTAAGTCCGGTAGCAGCAAGCAGGCTGGCCTCATTGCTGTTTGAGCCGGCAAGATAGGCTGCATGCGCGATATCACCGTGGGCAAATGCAGCCACCGGCTGTTGGCGCAAGACGGTCCCGTCGATCATCGGCGTTGGAGTTTCATCAAAGGGTTTGCCCTTCAGATCGGCGACGATGGCGCGCACCGGCAAGCGACGCATTTCCGCTATAGCCTTGGGGCCATCGCCATGGATGTTTTGGCGTGCCAGAAAAGCTCGGGCTGCGTGCGCGGCAGCCTGTGCGCTCGGCAAGGGCAAAAGGCCCAACCCCGATTCACTGATCGCCCGTATGAACAGGCCGCGCGCCAGGGGCGACGTCATGAGATCATTCACGCTCATCCCGCCGGCAGACTCGCCAAAGATCGTGACCTTGTGCGGGTCACCACCAAAGGCGGCAATATTGTCTCTAACCCAGTGGAGAGCTGCGATCTGATCCATCAGTCCGTAATTGCCGGTCGCCTCGCCCTTTGCGGCCAGCGCCGGGTCGTCGAAGAAGCCGAGCCAGCCAAGCCGATAATTGAAGCTGACAACGACCACCCCGTGCTGGGCAAGTTCGCTGCCGTCATAATATGGAAGCGCCGATCCGCCCCCGACGAAGCCACCACCGTAGATCCACACCATGACCGGACGCAGCGCGGAGGGATGAAGGCTTGCAGTCCATACGTTCAGGGTCAGGCAATCTTCGCTTTGCGGCAATGAAGCTGCAAGTGGACCAGTAACACTCTGTGGGCAGATGGGACCGAATTGCGTGGCACGACGGACTCCCGACCAGACTGCTGCGGGTTGAGGCGGCTGCCAGCGCAGTTTGCCGATTGGAGGCGCAGCAAACGGAATTCCACGAAAGACATCCACGCCATGTTCAGTGGTGCCTGCGACTGCTCCCTGTCCTACGCGGGTCTGCGGCGTCGCCGCCCACGCCAGCGTTGCAGTCACACTCAGAGCGCAGCCAAGAAGGATGCCGAGAAAACGCATGATTGCCTCCGACCCATGCATCAGAGGCAAGGGCGCTAACGTCGTCAAGGCCTAGATTGACACCTGGGTACCGAGCTCTACCACCCGTCCAGGTGGTAGCCGGTAAAAGCTGGCGGGCGATAGCGCAGACGATGCAAGCCACATGTAAAGCCAGGTTCGCCACCGTCCGAGGACAGGACGCTCGGACGGAACCATGGTCTCGTGCCCTATGAAGAACGTCGTGGTTTCGATGTCGAGGGCAAGTCCGAACGGGCGTGCGTCCTCGAGAATCTTGGGTACGTCCGGTGTCTCGAAGAAGCCGTGATGGATTTTGACGTTGAAGAAACCCTTGCCAAGCTTCTCGACTTCGATGCGCTTGTCGGGGGTAACGAACGGCGTGTCTTCGACGCTCACGTGAACCAGAAGAACCCGCTCATGCAGTACTTTGTTGTGCTTCAGGTTGTGCAGGAGCGCTCCTGGAACGGCGTCAGCACGGGCGGACAGAAATACGGCTGTTCCGGCAACCCGCACAGGCGTTTTGTCGGCGCGTTCGAGAAAGAGTTCTAGCGGCATGGATTCAGTGCGGATGCGATCCAGATGGGCCCGTCGTCCCAGCCGCCAGGTCTCCATCACAATGAAGACGCCCGCTGCAATGAACAGGGGTAGCCAGCCACCATCCACGATTTTCATCGTGTTGGATGCGTAGAACATAAGATCGATCAGTCCGAAGAGGCCAAACAGCGGATATACGACCCAAGGCTTCCACTTCCACTGTCGTACTGCGACGATGAAGGCAAGTATGGTCGAAATCACCATTACGCCGGTAACGGCGATTCCGTATGCAGCGGCCAGATGACTCGAGCTCTTGAAAATGAGCACGATCAGAACCACACCCACCAGCAGATAGGCATTGATGCGCGGCACGTAAATCTGCCCGTAATCGGTCGCAGAGGTGTGACGAACTTCCATGCGCGGAAGCTGACCGAGCTGCACTGCCTGCTGCGTGATGGAGTAGACGCCACTGATGACCGCCTGGCTGGCAATGATGGTGGCGAGGACCGACAGCAATACCATCGGGACGTGCGCCCACTCCGGCACTGCCGCATAGAAGGCAATATCTGCGTTATGCGGATTGTGCAGAACGGCAGCGCCCTGTCCGAAATAGTCGATGATCAGTGCCGGTAACACCAGCCCGAGCCAGGCATAACGGATGGGCTGTTTGCCGAAATGGCCCATATCCGCATAAAGCGCTTCGCAGCCGGTCACTGCCAGCACCACCGAGCCCAGGGCGACAAAGGCGGTTCCTGGTTCGCGGATGAACAGATCAATCGCATACCATGGGCTCAGTGCCCACAGGATCTCCGGATCACGGAAGATCGCCAACAGGCCGAGGATGGCAAGGGCAAAGAACCACAGGAGCATGATCGGGCCAAACAGCCGGCCGATTTTTTCAGTGCCGCGGTTCTGGAACACGAACAGGCCAATCAGAATGATAAGCGTGCAGGGAACCACGATGCCCGACAACTGGGGATTGCCGACAGTGATCAGCTCTACCGCAGACAGCACCGAGATCGCGGGCGTCAGCATGCCGTCGCCGTAAAACAGCGCGAGGCCCAGTATGGCCATAAGTCCGATCAGCCACTTCACATTCCGCGACAGTCCCGATGAGCGGTGCGCGAGGGTCGCCAGTGCGAGCACCCCGCCCTCGCCTTCGTTGTCGGCGCGCATGATGAAGATCACATATTTGACCGTCACCACGATGACGAGCGACCACACGATGAGGGACAGGGCGCCCATAATCGCCATCGGGCCCGGAATATGTCCGCCGGTGGCGACGAGTGTTTCGCGTAACGCATAGAGCGGGCTGGTGCCGATATCACCAAACACCACCCCCAACGCGCCCAGCGTAAGTGCGGCCATGCGCCCGGGATTGTGCAGGGACGCCGGAGGCGGACCTTGTTCGGCTGCAGCTGGAGGCGCGATCTGCTCGCCTTCCTCCAACGGGTCAGTCGGTACGGGTTTTGGATCGCTCACTGTTGCTCGGCAGTTGGATCATCTGTTCGCGGCTGTAACGAGATAGCCCAAATCTGGATCAGATGTCTTGCCGGTCCCCCCTCATGCGTTGGCGGCGGCCCTTTTGCGCGTAACGCAGATGGTGGGGGCCGTCCTTGGGGCGCGGAACATAGTCCGCCCGTTGCGGCCGGCAAAGCAGGGCGTGGCAGAATGGCGCAGCTGGGAGTCTCGGGGTCAATTGCTGACAGCGGTTGTGGCTGGATCGGATGCCGGGCCCGGGCCGATGAAACCCTTCACGTGGTAGGTGCGGGCGCCCCAGGCTCCGGTGGCCAGGTTGAAGACGCGCACGAGGCTCCAGTCATTGTCCGGGCTTTCGTCCTCCACGGGATCGTCGAGGTAAAGCCTGCCGGCATCCAGCCAGTTCGCCTGATCGACACGGATTGTGCGCGGACCGGTAACCGCGCGAACGACCGCCAGGTGGGCACGAAAAGGGCCGGCATAGTCGTCGAGCACCATGACCGCACCGGTTGCGGGCTGACTTGAACGCCGATAGCGCCCGGCTGCCTGCTCCCACCACGTCCAGGCATCGCCATGAATGGCAATACCGCTTTCCCGACGGGCAAAGGGAACACATTGTTGCCTGACTGAGGGCGTCTCAAGATGGGCCTCATCTGGCAGGGATGGTCCGGACGCGCAACCAGCGGCAACCAGGCAACAGCCTGCGACCACGGCACATCTGCGCATTTTGTCGTGCATGACCCCGCCTTCCGCGCCGCGCGCGGGCCGGACCAGGGTCAGGCTAGATTTTCATGGTCAACAAAGGGTTAATCATTCCGCCGGTGGCAGGCTGGGAGCCCGGTCGGCCGCTGGCCGCGTATCGCTCCAGCCCATGGTGCCGATCGATAGCAGGCCTGCCGCAGCAACCAGAAAAAACGGCACGCTGGAGGCCTGCTCGGCCAGGGCAAAGACCGGCAGCATCAGGCCGGCGGCGATTTCGGCACCGCCACGCCAGCCGCCCGTGGCCCGAGCACCAGCTTTGGGGGTGCGCACGAAGTCTGCCCGGACATTGAACACAGCCTCAACCGTAGCCCAGGTATTGGCCAGAACCAGTCCGCTCGGAAAAATGATGGCAAGGATCAAGGAGCGAATCAGTCCTGGATGGCCGTCCCGTCCGAGCTTGATCTGTCCCGTATAAAGATACGAGACCGTGGCAAGAATACCGAGGGCAGTCACCGCCAGTCCCAGCGCAGCTACCGTCTTGAGATAGACGACGCCCATGGCCATCAGGGCAAGGCTGACGATCACGCTGGCCCCAGCCAGCAGATAAAAGGCAAATTGCAGAATCTGGGCCGTCATCAGCAGCTTCAGATGAACTGGCATTGTGCTGGTCCAGATCTCCGGCAAAAGCTTGCGGGCGCACTGGGCGTGACCCTTGGTCCAGCGTGCCTGCTGGGCGCGCCAGGCTGATGCGGTTTCCGGCAGCTCGCCTGGAACCTCCAGGTCGGAGACCAAAGCCGAGCGCCAGCCCTTCATGGCGCAGCGCATGGAAAGGTCCAGGTCCTCCGTCAGGGTGTCGCCTGTCCAGCCGCCGCCAGAGTCAATTGCAGCTCGCGACCATACCCCGGCAGTACCGTTGAACGACATTGGCAGGCCAGCGCGATAGCGCGCCTCCTGTTCGACCGCGAAGTGGCTGTCCAGCAGAATGCCCTGGACCCGGGTCAGCCAGTTACGCTCACGATTTGCATGAGCCCAGCGCGCCTGCACATAGGCCAGTCCGGGATCAGCCACCAGCACAGGTATCGTGCGCTGCAGAAAATCTGCAGGTGGAACGAAATCGGCGTCGAAAATGGCGACGAACGGCGCGTCGGAATGCTTTAGCCCAAACGCCAGATTACCGGCCTTGAAGCCGGCACGTTCGCCACGCCGCAGGATGACGCAATCCACTCCCTCAGGAACCACGTCTGCAATGGCTTTGGCGAGTTCGGCATGATGTTCGGCCCGACCGTCGTCGAGTACCTGAATGTGCAGTCGCTCCTGTGGCCAGTCCAGGCGCGCGGCAGCTGCTGCAACCCGTACCGCAAGAAACCCTTCATCACAGACTGGCAGCTGCACCAGTACGTGCGGCAGATCTGCCGTCGTGACCTTGGCCAGCGATAGCGTGCGCGGACGCTTGAGCCATCGGATCAGCGACAGCATGCACAGCTGCGCCGACAGCAGTGCCAGCAACACCAACACGCAGGCGAGCACAATTTGCAGCATCAATGACAGGCCGGCCATGGCGGAGCGTTCGGCCCCCCTCTTCCGATAGGTGCCGCCAGCAGTGGCGGAACCTGAGGAATAAGCCCGCACGGCGGCAACCCGCACGCAGCCGGGATTAAACTTTGGCGAATGTGCGTTGCGGCGCGAAATTTCGCAAGCCCCGTAGGCTCTTTGCCTCAGCCCGCCGTCCCCAAATCGCAGGCGCGGGCAAATCCGCTAGCAGAACATTATCAGAACATTTGCGCGGGTCGGCCCGGGATCCGATCCCCCCGGGGGCAGATCGGAAGCAGGTTCAGCGCGCCGGTGTTACGTCGACGGACTGACCGGGATTGAGGGGCATACCCTGGCGCGCGCGGGCTTCGAGCTGGAAAACAAGCCGCTGGCGATTGGCGGCCGAGAATGCCATCGGCGGGGGGACCTGCTGCTGACGGGCGATAAAGGTGATATGCGCGGTAATGGCCCTGGTACAGCCGTCGCAGCGCACATAGACGCGTTCGCCCAGCCTGACATTGGAGAACTGCGCCTGCGGCACGAAGAAACGTACGAACACATTACGGGCAGGAAGTACGGACATGACCGGAGTTGCGGCCGGCACATACTGGCCGGTGCGAAAATAGATGTCCTCCACCGTTCCCGACGATTTGGCCACGATCTGTCGCCGTGACAGCTGGAACCGGGTCGCGGCAATGCTCGCCTGAATCGCGCGCTCCTGGGCTTCGAGCTGGTTGAGCTGGGGGCCGGTGCTGCCGCCCCCGCCTGCCGCGCGGGCTGCCGCGATCTGTGTCTTCAGGCTGGCCAGTTCCTGTCTGGTCTGCGCCAGGGCAACCTTCGTCTGATCGCGCGCCGCCAGAATGCTGGTGTCGTCCAGGGTGAAGAGGACCTGTCCCCTTTTGACAAGCTCGCCACGGTGCACCTTCAAGGATGAGAGCCAGCCCGGTCTTGAAGGGGCGACGAAGATGTTCTTGCCCTCGGCGTAGCCGAACCATGGTTGCTGCGGTCCGCGACCGCAGCCGCAGAGCAGAAGACCCACCATCAATGCCAGCCATTGATGTCTGCCCTTCACGCCAATTTCGTCCTTCCTGATGACCTGCCCGGTTTTTGCGAATCCGCCGCTTCTACAGGAGGGAGGCGAAACCCGGGGTTAATTTTACGCCAGTCAGACACGGCCGCAGGTGACGTGGTGCCAAAACTTTCCATTTGGTCATGTTGACGTAGGTCAGCGCTGGTTTGAAAGGGCAAAGCACCGGCAGAGGGCTTCGCAGCTGCCAAAAATTGTACCACGCCGCTTCCGCCGCGGCGGTTTGCAACTGGTCAGAGGGTAGGCGGGCCGGCTATCATTTGCCAGTTTGCCTCTCCCGATTGTCGCAGCATGGCGTAGAAAGGGACCGGCCTGCGTTTGCTTCTATGAATCTTGTGGAGAGCATCCATGTCCAGAGCATCGCGCTTTTCCGTTCTGGTGGCAGCCAGCGCGCTCTTCAGCCTGACGGCGTGCGTCGGTCCAACACCCTATCGACCGCAAACGCCGGACAATCCCGACGGCTATAGCGACATGCAGCTGACGGCCAATCGCTATCGCATTACCTTTTCCGGCAATGCCGCGACTGAGCGCCAGACCGTTGAAAACTACCTTCTCTATCATGCCGCCGAGGTGACGCTGCGGGCGGGCTACAGCTGGTTCATGTTTGACACCAGAACAACACGAGCGAAAACCACCTACCTTTCCAGCTTTGAGGGTTGGCCGGGCTGGGCTGGCTATGGCTGGTACTGGCATAATTGGTGGGGTCCAGGCTGGGGCATGGGTCCGAGCTATACCGAATCAGAACCCATTACTCGCTATCAGGCCTATGCCGAGATCGTACTGCTGACCGACGCGCAGGCGCATGGAGAGCCACGGGCGATCAATGCGCATCAGCTGATCGCGCACCTGACGCCACTGATCCACCGGCCTAAGAAATCGGGCGACTGAGTTCGGGACGCACAAGGAGCATGCGCGCGCGCTCACCGTCCCGGTCAATCGCATCGACGCAGAAGCCTTCCTGGTGGCACATATGCGGCACGTCGATGATGGCCATGGGATCGTCTGTGAGGACAATGACGCGTCCCCCCGGTGCCGCGCGTTCAAGCCAGCGGCGGGCATAGAGTGCCGGTAACGGGCATTTAAGCCCCGTCAGGTCTAAGATTTCGGGATCCTGGTCCATTCATCTGCCTTTTGCGGTGGATCACCTTTCTCTTATTGTAACCTGGCAGGGTCCAGCCGGGACGGAAACCGCCATATGTTCACCGAGATCGCGCGCGAGGCGACCTATATTCGCAGTGTAGGTCGGACGCTCTGGCGCATGCGTCATGTCAAGCCCGACAGTCCTACCACCGTCGGCCACCTGATCGAAGATCTGGCACGCCGCATGCCCAGTAATCCTGCCGTGCTCTGCGACGAGGAGACGCTCGACTACCGCGCACTCAATGAACGGGCCAACCGTTTTGCCAGTTGGGCACGGGGCTTGGGGGTAAAGCGTGGCGATGTCGTTGGCGTGCTGATGGAAAACCGGCCGGACTATATCGCTGCCTGGCTCGGCATGGCCAAACTCGGAGCCGTCAGCGCGCTGTTCAACACCAATCTGAGAGGCACGGCGCTTGCGCATACCATGGCCGTAGCCAATGCCCGCCATCTGATCGTCGGCGGCGAACTGGTCGATGCCTTCGCCGAGATACGCAAGGATCTCGATCTGCCGCCAACACCCTGGGTCCTGGGCGAAGCCAGCGAGGGAGAAGACCTGGCCGCGGCGTTGTCGACCGCTGCGACTACTGATGGGATCGATGCCGACCTGAGAGCAAAGGACCTGGCGCTTTATATTTTCACCTCAGGCACCACCGGTCTGCCCAAGGCTGCCAGGATCAGCCACATGCGCATGCTCTTCATGATGTACGGCTTTGCCGGGGCGCTCAATGCTCAGCCCTCGGATCGCATGTACAACGTTTTGCCACTTTATCACACCGCGGGCGGCATCTGCGCTCTGGGCCCGGCACTGACCACCGGCGGTTCGGTCGTGATCAGACGCAAGTTTTCCGTTCATGAATTCTGGTCTGACGTGAACCGTTATCGCCCTACCTTTTTTCAATATATCGGAGAACTATGCCGCTATCTGCTGAATGCGCCGCCGGTCCCTCACGAAAGCGATCATCATCTACGTGCCATTACGGGTAATGGTCTGCGCCCGGAAATCTGGCCCGCCTTCCAGACGCGCTTCAAGATTCCCAAGATCATCGAGTTTTATGGCGCGACCGAAGGTAACGTCTCCATGCTGAACTATGATGGCAGGATGGGTGCAGTCGGGCGGGTACCCTTCTATATGCGTTCGCTCATGCCAGTCCGCCTCGTACGCTTTGACGTTGAGCGTGAACAGCCGGTCCGTGGCGCGGACGGGTTTTGCATCGAATGCGAGACCGATGAAGCCGGAGAGGCCATAGGCCGCATCAGCGATGAGCCGGGACGGGATTTCGAGGGCTATACGCGGCCAGAGGACACCCAGAAGAAGATCCTGCGCGACGTGTTTGAAGCGGGCGATGCCTGGTTTCGAACCGGTGACCTTCTGAAGCAGGACCAGCATGGCTATTTCTACTTCGTCGACCGCATCGGCGACACCTTTCGTTTCAAGGGCGAAAATGTTTCGACCAATGAAGTCGCTGAAGCTCTCGGGGTCATTCCCGGCATCAAGGAAGCCAATGTCTACGGCATTTCACTGCCGGGCATGGATGGACGGGTCGGAATGGCAGCCCTCGTTACGGCTCCGCAGTTCCAGCTGGATCAGCTTGCTGCCAAGCTCGCAGGAGCGCTTCCGGCCTACGCTCGGCCCGTATTCATCCGTCTGCGTCCGGAGCTAGAGATCACCGGTACCTTCAAATTGCGCAAGGTCGATCTTGTGCGTGAAGGTGCTGACCCGGCAAAGATCGACGACCCGCTCTACGTGCTGCAGGAGGAAGGGTACATGCCGCTCGACGCGCAGTACTACGCCGACATCTGTTCGGGAAAAATACGCCTGTGAGCATCGCCCTTCGGGGCATGGCTCGGGCCAGCAGGCTGCCGCTGCGTCATCCTTCGGCGCGATAAAAAATATCGCGGCTGCGGCCCTTTTCCCAATGCTCTGGTCTTCACCACTCTTGTCCTCGTGCATCTCAACGCCCATGCTCAGGACCAGACGAAAATGTTCGGATCATGACCACAAGCCGCCTGGAAGACTGGATTGGTCGCGAGGAGATACGCGAAGATGTCGCGCATCCTGGTCCCGTCGCCGCCCTTGCCGCACTTCTCGATTATGAACACCCGCCCTGGCATGCAGGCACGCTGCCGCCTCTCGCACATTGGCTTTATTTTCCCGAGTTGGCCCGCGAGTCTGACCTGAGCGACGACGGTCACCCCCGGCGTGGACGATTCCTACCACCGGTCTCGCTGCCTCGCCGCATGTGGGCAGGCAGCAGCATAGAATTTCATACGCCGATTAAGCTGGGCGCGCAGTTGCGCCGATGCTCGTGCATCGAGGATGTGACCGAAAAGGCCGGGCGCAGTGGCCGGCTCATCTTTGTCCGCCTGCGCCATGACATCGAGACCTCTCACCGACTGGCGCTGCGCGAATGGCAGGACATTGTCTACCGCGAGGCAGAAACATCCAGCGTGCCGCAACAGGAACCTGCCGATCAGCTTCGCAGCGAAACGAGCCGGCAAATGACCGCTGACTCGCGGCTTCTGTTTCGCTACTCAGCCCTCACCTTCAATGCGCACCGTATCCACTACGACCGCGACTACAGTCGCTCGGTCGAAGGCTATCCAGGACTTGTTGTACATGGTCCGCTGCTGGCCACGCTGCTCCTTGACCATGCCCTGCGAATGGATCCGCGTCTGCAGGTCGCCAGGTTTTCCTTCCGCGCCCGCTTGCCAGTGTTCGATACCTCTTCCTTTGAACTGTGCCTTGCCCATGGGGCCGACCACACCCGGCTCTGGATACGTGGACCTGGTGGAGCAACGGCAATGACCGCACAACTGAATACGGTATGAGGCACGCATGAATCTCAGTTACGATGCCGAGCACGAGGTTTTTCGCACGCAGCTGCGGGCCTTTCTCGATGCCCACCGTGGGCAGTTTGCGACTACGACTGCCGAGGGGCGCCCCAGCCCGCAGATGCTCGCCTGGCAGCGTCTGCTGATTGAGAACGGGTATGCGGCGCGCACGGTGCCGCGCGCCTATGGCGGCTTCGGCGCAGATCCGGACATCTTATGCGCCCAGATCATCAGCGAGGAACTGATCCGGGCCGGCGCTCCGTTTCCGCTCGCCAATCAGGGTATCTCGATGCTGGTGCCGACGCTCCTTGAGCTTGGCCGTGAAGACCAGAAGCGGGCGTATATACCTCCTACGCTCCGTGGTGAGATGATCTGGTGTCAGGGATATTCGGAACCGGGAGCAGGATCGGATCTGGCATCTCTTTCGACCCGCGCCCGAGAAGATGCCACACACTTCATCATCAATGGACAGAAGATCTGGACGTCAACGGCGCATCTTGCAGACATGATGTTCTGTCTGGTGCGCACTGAATCAGATGCGCCCAAGCACCAGGGCATTTCCTATCTTCTTATTGACATGACTTCGCCGGGAATCGAGGTACGACCGCTGCGGACAATGACCGGTCACAGTGAATTCAATGAAGTGTTCTTCACGGACGTGCGTGTACCCAAATCCAATATTGTCGGCGAGCGCGGTCAGGGCTGGTTCGTCGCCAACGCGACCCTGAAACACGAGCGCGGAATGCTGGGTGATCCCAACATGGCGGAGGCGCGTATCCAGTCGATCATCACGCTGATGCGCGATGAACAGGTTGATGGAAGACGTCTGATCGATAATCCGCTTTATCGGGATCGCTTGATGCGCCTGCAGGCCCAGGCTCTGGCCCTGCGGTGCAATGCGATGCGTCTTTTGACTGCGGCTGCAGCAGGCGAGGATGGCGGTCTTGCACGTCTGGTCGTCAAGCTCGAGGGATGCGAGCTCAATCATCAGCTCGATGGCCTTGCTATCGATGTCCTGGGCGAACTTGGAGCGCTCTATGAAGGGTCCGCGCACCTGCGTGCGGGTGGGCGCTGGCAACGCAGCTTCATGTTTGATCTGGGTCTTATAATTGGTGGTGGGACGGCACAGATACAGAAGAACATCATTGCCGAACGCGGACTGGGTTTGCCGCGGGAGCCGCGCAGTGTGAGGTCTTAGATCATGGAATTTGCGCTTACCTCCCAGCAGCGGCTGACGCAGGAGAGTGTCGTTCGGACGCTTCAGGACTGCTGTCCATCGGAGCGAATTCGCCGTCTTCTGAGTGCGGGAGAGCCCTACGCCGAAGACGTGGCTGAAAAGCTGCGCGCCCTAGGCGTTCCGGCGATGCTGGTCTCCCCGGATTTCGATGGCCTGGGACTCACGCTTCTCGATGCTGCCCTGGTCAGCGAAGCGTTGGGGCGATTTGCGGCGCCGGTGCCGTTTCTGGGAAGTTGCCTTTGCGCTCTGGCTCTCGGCGAAGGCGGCACCACTGCC
>JAGWRJ010000218.1 GCA_028869725.1 Alphaproteobacteria bacterium
AAGCCCGGCCCCGCGCCGCGGTAAGGCACATGCAATATGCCGGGCGTATTGGCGAGCTGCTTGAACAATTCTCCCGCCAAATGGGTCACCGTTCCGGTCCCGGCCGAGGCGTAGGACAGCTTGGCGTGGTTGCTTTGCGCGTATTTGACGAACTCGGCAAGGCTGGTGGCGGGAACGCTTGAATGAACGACAACCGCTGTCGCGGAGGTCGCGATCATCGACACCGGCGCGAAATCCTTCAGTCCGTCATAGGGCAGCTTCAGCATCAGATAGGGCGCAATGATTTGCGATGAGGTGTCGCCGAACAGCAGCGCATAGCCGTCCGCCTTCGCATGGGCCACGCTGCCCGCACCGATCGTCCCACCGCCGCCCCCCTGATTTTCGACCACGATGGTGCCGAATGGCTTCATCCGGTCGGCCCAGATTCGCGCCACTGCATCCACCACACCCCCCGGGGCATAGGGCACGACGAGACGGACCGGACTTGCCGGATAGTTCGGTTGCGCAAAGACGGATCGTCCCGGCAGGGCGTGCGCGGCAAGACCCGCCCCGGCTCCTCGAACGAAATCCCGACGGTCCATCCCTTGATCCTTTTGGCCGCGCGCGAAAATCCCCCACCTGCCCGGCAGTTGTCGTTCCCCGCCGAAGCAAGACGGATGCTATCGCGGCTTGAAGACAGGAGTCGAGGATTGCTCCGCAGTGCGCTGCACAACCGATTGAGATCGCCGGCATATTGACATCGTCGCGACAATGCCGGCTTTTCCGCTCGCGCTCAGGAACACGGCCCATCGTCCAAAAACCAATCGCAAAAGCAACCGGGAGCCATGAATGACACTACCGCCTCACTCGTCCAAAGCATTTGCCCCCAAGCCATTTCATTGGCCGAACGGCGCGCGGACCGCGGTGGTGGTGACGTGCCTTTTGGAAAACTGGTCCGGCGACAATGGGCCCCTCTTCTCCGTGCAGACCACGTCGCTCAAGCCGGGCACCCATGACCGCGCGGCGATGACCTGGGGATATTACGGCACCCGCAACGGCGTGTGGCGTCTGCTGAAAATTCTCAACGAGCACCATGCGCCCTCGACCTTCGTTGCGAATGCCCGTTCCATGGAAATCGCGCCCGAGGCTGTCGAATGCATCTTGAAATCCGGACATGAGATCGCGGCGCACTCCTACACGCAGGATGCGCTGATGGCCTATCTAAAGCCCGACGAGGAGCGGGCCATTGTCGAGAAATGCATGGGCGTGTTCGAGAAACTGACAGGCGCCCGCCCAAAGGGATGGCTCAGCCCGGTGCTGGCGCCAACCGCCTCTACCGAGGAAATCATCGCCGATGCCGGCTTCCTCTGGTACGGCGACTATAACAATATCGACCTGCCCTTTTGCGTCGACACGAAGAAGGGAATGCTGGTGGCCCTGCCGCACACGGATTTCGCCGATCACCGCGTGCTGCGCGCCAATCCGCGGGACTGGTTCGAGGTCTACAAGGACACGTTCGACTAT
>JAGWRJ010000219.1 GCA_028869725.1 Alphaproteobacteria bacterium
ATGACGAAGCCCGGCGAGATGACGATTGGCTATGAAAGCGCGCTGTCGCCAAAAGAGGTCGCCGCCAAGGCCGATCACGTCTATGCCGCGCACGATATTGCCGCGCCCATCGCCTCGGGCAGCTTTCGGACTGCCGGCATGATTATTGCGCCCTGCTCGGTACGCAGCTGGTCGGAAATTGCGACAGGGGTAACCTCTAACCTGCTGACGCGCGCCGCCGACGTGACGCTCAAGGAGCGTCGCCCGCTGGTGCTGCTGATCCGGGAAAGCCCGCTTCATCTTGGCCACCTGCGCAGTCTCGCCCAGCTGGCCGAAATGGGCGCGATTATCATGCCGCCCCTGCCAGCCTTCTACACCGAGCCGCGCACGCTCGATGACGTCATCGACCAGACTGTAGGGCGGGTCCTCGATATTTTGGGTTATGATTGGCCCAAGGAAAAGCGGTGGGGTGAAGACCTTGCCAAGGGCCGGCGTGGCAAAGGGCGCGGGCGCAGCACAGGCGAGCGATGACGGAAGCCGAAGAGCAGCAACTGCGTGCCAAGCTCGCCGAGCTCAAGCAGGAGCATAGCGATCTCGATGCGGCTATAGGCACGATGACCGAAACGTCAGGTGCTGATCAGCTGCGTCTGTCGCGCATGAAGAAGCGCAAGCTTCAGCTCAAGGATCTGATCGCAACGATGGAAGACCAGCTGCTGCCGGACATCATCGCGTAGCGGCTACCGCGCGCACTTCCTGGCGCTTGTGCGCATACATGGCCATGTCTGCTTCGGCGAGTGCCATGTCGGCATTCTCCCCCGCCCTGAGCGCGGTCGCTCCATACGAAAAGCTCATGGGAATGGGACCATCGTCCCAGCTTGCCGGCAGCGCCCGCAGTTTTGCATTGAGCGCCTGCGCCTTGCGCCGGGCCTGAACGTCGTCAGCGTGGGAGAGAATGACGCCAAATTCGTCGCCGCCAAGACGACCGACGATATCGCTGCTGCGCACATGGGCGCACAGCATCTCGCTGAAATGGGCCAGCACCGCGTCTCCGGCGGCATGGCCATAGGCATCGTTGACCCCTTTGAATCCATCGAGGTCGAAATAAAGCAGGCTCGAGGGTATGCCATAGCGTGCCGACTGGGCGATGGCGCGGTTAAGTTCGCGCACAAATGCCCGCCGATTGAGCATCGGCAAAAGATGATCCTGGTCGCGATCCTTCTCGGCGCTCGCCAGACGCTTCCTGGTTTCGGCAAGCTCGCTACGCAGATCCTCCACCTCCTGCATCAGGAGCATGATCGCCTCCTGCACTTTAGGCGTCAGTTCGGCCTCGGGAATGCCGAGGATCGCAGCTACCACCGCAGGCTCGCGCGCCGCTGGCGCGGCCCGCCCTGCCTGCTTTGCGTAGGAGGCAGCCGCCAGCCGCGCAGCCCGTTCGGTGCCTCGCACCCGGTCGATCTTCATGGACCTGTTCCCGCAGGTTTCGCGGCGGGGATTTTCGCCCATCAACCTTAATGGAGCGTTACGCCGGGGCAGAAGCAGTTAAGCCTGACAAAAAGCTGCTTCCCTCCGCCCCCCGCCCCCCTATAATGCGGCGCTTCCACCGGCTCCTCTCCAAGGTTCGCACGAAGCATGAACGCCCCCCTCGTCGGCATTATCATGGGCAGTCAGTCCGACTGGCCCACCCTCAAGGCCGCGGCTGACCTCCTTGATGTGCTGCAGATCTCCTATGAGACCCGCATCGTCTCGGCCCACCGCACCCCTGAGCGGCTCTACGACTACGCCCGCGGCGCCAAGACCCGAGGCCTTAAGGTGATCATCGCCGGGGCCGGGGGGGCTGCCCACCTGCCCGGGATGACCGCCTCGATGACCACCCTGCCCGTCCTCGGAGTACCCGTGGAATCACGGGCCCTCTCGGGGCTCGATTCCCTGCTCTCCATCGTCCAGATGCCGGGCGGGGTTCCCGTGGCCACCTTCGCCATCGGCCCATCCGGAGCCCGGAACGCGGCCCTGCACGCCGCCGCCATCCTGGCACTCGCCCACCATGACATCGCCCTTCGCCTCGAAACCTGGCGGGCCGAGCAGACGGCCTCCGTCGCCGACGTACCCCAGTCTTCCAGCCAGACATCATGAGCATGACACGCGGAACACCTTCGAAGGTCGCCCCCGGCGGCACCATCGGGATTTTGGGCGGTGGCCAGCTCGGCCGCATGCTTGCCTTGGCCGCCGCCCGCCTCGGCCTGCGCAGTCACATTTATTCGGACACGGACCCAGCTCCGGCGTTTGACGTAGCCCATGAGCGCACCCTCGCCTCGTATGAAGATCGCGATGCCCTGGCGCGCTTCGCCCGGCAGTGCGACGCCATCACCTATGAGTTCGAGAACGTGCCCGCCACTGCGGCAGAGGTCCTCAGTGCCCACACGCCCACCCATCCCAACGCCCGGGCACTCGCCATTGCCCAGGACCGGCTCGACGAAAAGCGTTTCGTTGCCGACCTCGGCCTTGCCACAGCCCCCTTCGCACCGGTCTCGTCAATTGAGGAGGCCGGTGCCGCGTTTGCCCGCATCGGTCGGGCGCGGGCCGTGCTGAAGACACGCCGTTTCGGCTATGACGGCAAGGGGCAGGCGATCGTCTCAAGTGCCGACGAGGCCGAGAAGGCCTTCCAGCGCTTTGCCGTCCCCTGCATTCTGGAAGGCTTTGTACCCTTTGCCTTTGAAGCGTCGGTCATCGCAGCACGCGCCATGAACGGACAGTTCGCCGCTTATGATCCGCCCGAGAACATGCATGCCGATCATATCCTGCGCCGCTCGGTCGTGCCCGGACGGCTCAGCGCCGACGCGGGCGTCGCGGCCAAAAGCATTGCCCAGCGCATCGCGGATGCCTTCGACTATGTGGGGGTGCTTGGCGTTGAACTGTTCGTCACCGGCGAGGGTGAGCTCATTGTCAACGAGATCGCTCCGCGTGTGCACAATTCGGGACACTGGACGCTCGAGGCCTGCATCGTCTCCCAGTTCGAACAGCATATCCGTGCGGTGGCGGGCTGGCCGCTGGGCGATCCGAGACGGCACAGCGACGCGGTGATGGAGAACCTGATCGGTGCCGACGCCGAAAACTGGCCTGCGCTTGCTGCGGGGCCCGGCGCACTGCACCTGTATGGCAAACGGGAGATCCGTCCCGGCCGCAAAATGGGGCACGTGACGTATTTAAGCCCGCGTACCACGCCTGCGAGCGGCGGCTGACAATGGCCCCTGCGCACCGCGCAGGCGCTTGCGCAGTTCTGCCTTGAAGCTCTCAAAACGCATCACGTCGCTGATACGGCGGGCAAGAAACGCCTTCGTCGCCGCCTCATCCTCGCTGTCATCATTGAACCAGCGCACCAGCGTGGCCGAATAGACTCCGGCCAGGATCGCCCGCTTGGTATAGAAATTGAAATCACTCGCGCTGTCGCCTGCAACTCGCCACATGGCATCGACACTGTGCCAGACGAGTTTCGCCGCAAGCGGGGCATGCATCGGCAGCGACAGAAAGGCCCCGGCCCGCCGTGCCGCTTCCTTGTAGGGCCCAAGCACCTCAAGGCGCGTG
>JAGWRJ010000220.1 GCA_028869725.1 Alphaproteobacteria bacterium
GGTCGGGCTTTCCCGAGCGCGATACTGCCCCCGCCACACGTGGCGGGTCCGAGCATGGCTGTCCCGCCGCAGGGGTCGGGACGATACCCGCAAGTTGGAAGGAAGTCCTGGAAGTGGGCGCTACCAAGGCAGTAACCGACGCGACCTTCGAGGCCGAGGTGCTCAAGGCCGGCAAGCCGGTGCTGGTGGACTACTGGGCCGAGTGGTGCGCGCCGTGTAAGGCAATGGCACCAGTGTTGGATGAGGTGGCAGAGGAATACCGCGACCGGCTTCGCGTCGTGAAGGTGAACGTGGAAACTGAGCCGCAGATTGCGCGCCAGTACTCTGTGCGCAGCCAGCCGACGCTGATGTTGTTCAAGAACGGCACCGTCGAAGCCCAGAAAATAGGAACGATGTCCAAGTCGCAGCTCAAGGCATTCATCGAACTGAATCTGGATTAGTTAGCGTTCATCAGAGCGGTTGGGTTCAGCTAAACTTAGCTCATCATCTGAAATCACCAGCCAGCGTCAGCTAGTCTGAATTATTGACAGGGGGGTTGTTGAGATGAGCTACACCGAGCTGTCGGCGTACCGACATTGTCTTGATCGGATCAACTCGGGCTGGACCGGGTTTTTGGAAATGCGCCGAGACAGACTGCGGCATGGGGAGGAAAGCGAGAAAGTCGCAGAGACGATTCTCGAAGATCTGTTTACCTCGGTGCTGGACTGGAGCCGTGGCGATCTCGCCTATCAGGTGGGTTACGCTGACATTGTACTGAGCCACAATCTTGCCAAGTACCTCGTGATCGAAGTGAAGCGGCCCGGCTCGCTGGTCCGCAGCCAACCTGCATTGAACCGAGCGCTTGAACAGGCTCGGCGCTATGCGGACGAACAGAAAATCACTCGTATCGCTGTCTCGGACGGCTGCATTCTTTACGCCGCCGATATCCAACAAGGCAATCTTAACGATCGCTTGTTTGCCGATCTCACGGCGGAGCAGATCCCGGCCGGTCTGTGGTGGCTGAGTGTTCATGGTATTTATCGTGAATGCGAGTCAGTTGAGCGGGGTTGGCAGTTCGCCGGGAATGATGCAGCACCAGACACAACGGCCAAAGGTGCAGATTCCTTATTGCACCCCAAGTACCAATTGCCTGTGCACTGTTTCGCCTACGCCGGCGACGCCAACGACCCACGCACCTGGAAGCTGCCTTATCTTTTGGCAGACGGCAAAGTAGATACCAAGCGACTTCCAAAAGCTATTCAGGCCTTGCTCAGCAACTACCGCGGCGCGAAAGTCAGCGGGCTGCCCGAGGCTGCAGTTCCCGGGATAGTGAAGCGTCTCGCGTCTGCTGCGGCCAGCGAAGGACATTTGCCGCCGAAGAATCCGCATCCGGCGCCAGCCTACCAACAATTGCTGGAAGTGCTCGAACAGCTTGGAATTTCCACCGCAGACTTGTAATTTCCTTGGCGGGGCAGGTTCGCTGCGGACCGCAAACGGGCCCTGATTACGTCCCGCGCTTCCTGAACAAGATGCGGTCCACGCTCAAACGCCCTGCACCGAACGCGATGTAGCTCACCAGACCGCCGATCATGCCGAGTTCGGCGAGCACCAGGATCAACAGCATGTTGTTCGCGGGCGGCAGCAGGAAGATCGCGATCGCGGCGA
>JAGWRJ010000221.1 GCA_028869725.1 Alphaproteobacteria bacterium
GCTCTTAAGCCGACGGTAATCCAGATCAAGATGCAAATTCGTCAGCACCGCCCGCCGTGGTTTGACCCGCGCGATCCACTTGAGTGCGGTTTCGACATTGGCGTGGGTGGGATGATGGGTGTAGCGCAGAGCATCGACCACCCAGCAGTCCAGCCCCTCGAGAAGGGCAAAGCTCTCCTCAGGCAAGGCGCTAACATCGGGCGAATACGCGAAGGCGCCACAGCGAAAGCCGAGTGAGCGCACTTTGCCGTGCTCCTGCTCGAAGGGCAGGATGGGAATGGGGCCACCGGCACCTTGGATCTCAAACTGAGTAAAGGGCTCTCCCAGCACGTGGCCATTCAGAATGGGCGGATAATCACTGCCCGAAGGGCGCTCAAAGATATAGCCGAAACGGCGCATGATGCCGCCAAAATTGATGGCGTCTGCATAAAGATCGATACGGCGGTGCTGGGCCAGTACGAGCGCGCGCAGATCATCAATGCCGTGAAGCTGATCAGCATGATCATGGCTGATGACGACACCGTCCAGATGTCTCACGCGGGCGTCGAGAAGCTGCTCACGCATATCCGGCGCAGTATCGATGAGAACCTGCGTTATACCGGATTCGCTTTTCCGGCGTAGCAGCGCCGAGCAACGCCGGCGGCGGTTTTTGGGCTCGGTTGGATCGCAGGCGCCCCAATCACCCGCACCGTCCGCCCCGCCAAGTCGCGGCACCCCGCCCGACGAGCCGCAGCCCAGAATGGTCACTTCAAGCGTCGCACTCACCTTGGCCTCTGGGCACGTGTGAAGAGACGAAAGAAGTTTTCCGTAGTGGCGTCAGCCAGGTCGTGCTCCGATACACCTTTGAGTTCAGCCAGGAGTTTTGCCGTGTGAACCACAAAGGCCGGCTCATTGGTTTTGCCCCGATGCGGCAAAGGGGCAAGATAGGGAGCATCAGTTTCCACGAGAAGTCGCTCAAGAGGGACCTCACGCACAGTCTGCCGCAGTGCCTGCGCGTTCTTGAAGGTAGCGATGCCGGACACCGAAACATAGAATCCCAGTTCGAGCGCCGCATCGCGCAACCTGTCGCTGCCGGTAAAGCAGTGAATGAGGCCGGCAAAGCGCCCCTCTTCCATTTCTTCCCGGAGAATCCGGATGGTATCCGTCTCCGCATCGCGGGTATGAACGATGAGCGGCACACCAAGTTCGCGCGCCGCCGCAATATGCCAACGGAAATTGCATATCTGAGCCTGACGGGGAGCGTGCGCGTAGTAATAGTCAAGACCTGTCTCGCCAATCCCGATCACTTTGGGATCCTCGGCCCGTTCGGTGAGCGCCATTGCACTCGTCAACGGTTCCGCCTCCGCTTCATGCGGATGAATTCCTACCGTGCACCACACTTGGGGGAAGCGTTGTGCAACTGCCGCAACATTGGCAAAGCGCGCCAGCGTCGTACCAATACTCACCAAGGTGCGTACGCCAGCAGCTTCGGCGCGCGCTACCACAGCCTCTATCTCAGGGGCAAATTCCGGGAAGTCCAGGTGGCAGTGACTGTCGACAAGCATCACAGGGTTCCGCTTCGGGCGGCATCGCTCAAAACCGCAGCAGCAGAGAGAATTGTCTGGCGCGGCTCCAGATGCAACGCTGTGCTGCGTCCGAAGGCATGCCGCAACTTTTCCCAGGCTTCAACCCAGGGATTGAGCCCAGGCGCGCCCTGGCGCGCGCGGGCAACTATGCGCGCGCCCAGGTTTAGAACGAGATCCTCGCCCAGTGTCTCAAGGCCATCTTTCAGCCGGCCGATACGATCGGCGAGCGCGAGCAATGCCAGAAGATCAGGATGAGGGGCATCATCGATCAGTCGCTGGGCTTCTTTGGCAATCAGAAGTCCCTCGCCTGCTGCCAACATCAATGCCTGTCCCAATGCACCCGCGCTCAGCTGGATGACTGCAGTCTGGTCTTCCGCTGAGAGCTGCGGCATACGGATCGCCAGCTCCTGCGCCAGAAGAGACTCCGGCAATGGCCGGACCCGAAGCGTCTGGCAGCGCGAGCGAATTGTCGGCAGTAGCCGGCCAGGCGCATTGGACAGGAGCATGAGGACGGCACGCGCCGGAGGTTCTTCGAGGGCCTTTAGCAGGGCATTGGCCGCGTTGTCGTTCATATCGTCAGCGGTATCGATGATCGCGACCCGAAAGCCGCCAGCACCCGACGTCAGACCAAAAAAACTCGACAACTTGCGGATCTCATTAACTGAAAGCACCGTCATGGGCTTTCGCGTATCTGGGTGAAGCCCACGCCTGAGAACCAGAAGACCCGGATGAGCACCAGCCACAATCTGCAGCGATACCGGATCGCTGGCTGGCACGGAAAGATCGGCCGGGCCCAGATCCGACGCGCCATATTTGAGTAGATAGCGGGCAATGCGATAGGCCAGGGTCGCCTTCCCGCTTCCGGGCGGCCCCGAAATCAGAAGCGCCTGCGGTGGACGACCGCTGCGGATCGCCCCAGCCGCAATGCGTAGCACCTCTTCCTGGCCGATCAGTTCGAAGGTTTCTCGTGGATGAGCGAGCCCCTCGACCCGATCGGACTCCAGCACTTCGTCTTTGTCGGCGCGCGCCATTATCCTACCTTCAGCCGGGCGGCAACCGCCGTCCAGATCCGGTGTGCAACCTCGTCCTCGCTGCCCACGGCATCAATCACCGCACAACGCTCGGGTGCCCGCCTGGCAAGCTCGAGAAAAGCCTGCCGCAAGGTGTCGTGAAACGCGAGGTCAAACTGCTCAAAGCGGGAGGCGGTCGTATCACGTAATGCAGCCCGGGCAAGCCCCTCCTGCGGTGGCAGGTCTAGAATGAGGGTCAAATGGGGCTTGAAATCACCCAACGATACCGCCTCGATGCGCCGGATCGTCTCGCGAGCAAGTCCGCGCGCCGCTCCCTGATAGGCGTAGGTGGAGTCGGTGAAGCGATCGCAGATGACCCAGCTGCCCGCCCGCAACGCAGGCCCGATCATACGCTCCACATGATCCACCCTGGCGGCAAAGAGAAGCAATGTTTCGGCGAGTGCACTCCAGCGCCCAGGCTCGCCCTCGACGAGAAGTTTGCGAACATCTTCAGCGCCTGGCGAGCCTCCCGGCTCGCGTGTCATGACGACCTCAAGCCCTTTAGCCTTCAGCGACGCTGCCAGCCGCCGCGCCTGAGTCGATTTGCCAGCCCCCTCGCCGCCTTCCAGCGTGATCAGACGCCCGAACTCTCGTCCTTTTGAGCCTGCCATGCGCGGATCAATGCGCCGGTTCTGGCGACAGGCCCATGAGCTCGCGCATTGCCATCGCCATACGACCAAACAGTCCCGTCGCCGCATCGGATTGGCCTGCATAAAGCGGCACCGACATACCTGGCCAGCCCGGCGCTGTGAGGTTGAGATGGGCGACAACTGCCCCCTTGGCGACCGGTGCCTTGAGCGGCCCCACATAATCAATCGACGCCACCATATGACGGTGGCTGTGAACCTGCATGATCGCGGTAACTGGTTCCCTTACGATCAGTGGTACGGTGGCCTGTTCACCGGCCCAGACGTCCGCGTTACCGACCTGCTGACCGGCACGGAACAGCGAATAGGAACGGAAGTTACGAAATGCCAGCGTCAGCACGCGTGCCGCCTCCTGGCCGCGCCGCTGTTCAATCAGCCAGTCCTTCTTCCGCGGCGGAAATTTGCTGAGATCGGGATAGCGCAATCCTCCCAGCACCAGAATGAAGCGGCGGCCATTACGTACTGCCGAGGTAATGATGCCGTAGCCGGAGGCGTGGGTATAACCGGTCTTGAGCCCGTCGGCCCCAGGAAAATACTGAAGCGCCATGTTGCGATTGGGCTGCGTGATTCCGCTCCAGCTAAAGCTGCGTTCACTGAAGTAATGATAATATTGCGGATAGCGGATGATGAGATCGCGTGCGAGGACTGCAAGATCATGCGCACTCATCAACTGGCCCGGAGGCTCGGGCAGCCCGTCAGGATTGACGAAGTGGGAATTTTTCAGGCCGAGTTCCTTGGCCCGCCGATTCATCATTTTGACGAAGCCATGGACGGTTCCACCCAGGGCCTGAGCCACCACGACGCAGGCATCGTTACCCGAATCGATGATGATGCCCTTGATCAGGTCGCGCACCGGGACCTGAGTGCCGACCTTGACGAACATTTTGGAGCCACCGGTCTGCCAGGCCCTGGACGAGACCGGAAACGTGTCCGAGAGTTTGACCCGTCCATCCTTGAGTTCGCTGAACAGAATATCAAGTGTCATCAGCTTGGACATGGACGCCGGCGGAAATGGTTCATCGCCATCCTTGTTCCACAGGACCTGCCCCGTCGCCGCGTCCATCAGCACTGCGTGCACGGCATTGGTTGCCATCTGCGCGGAGGCTGGTGGCGCAACCAGCGCTCCCAGCATCAGGCACATCGTCAGGACGTAAGATATGACGCCGGCGCGGCGAACCCCTGGCATGAGCACACTCCCTGAACGAGCGAAAAACGTAAGCCCCTCATCACCGATCGACGACGATTGCCGCATCACTGCTACCGGCCTTGGTAAGACGGTCAAGGGCAGCGTCAGCCTGCGAAACCCGATCGTATGGGCCCAGACGAACCCTATAGAATCGCTTGCCCCGTATGTCGATTGAAGAAATTTTGAGGTTACCCGCAACCCTTAGCCGGCGCTTCAGACGCAGCGCATTCGAATAATTAATGAATGCTCCGGCCTGGACGTAGATGTGCGTGACCTTGGGTACCGGCACTTTGGTGACAATACCCGTCACCTGGTCATCGGCTGGCAGGGTGTAGGTTGGCAAGGTGTTGACGGCGACCTGATTGCTCGGAGCGGGTGCACTCGAAGCAGCAGGCGCGCCCCCAAGCGGCGCTACGGATACGGTGCCCGTGGGTACCGCCGGCAGGGCCGAGGCAATCTGGGCCGGGGTCTGGTCAGTCGCTGGAGCCGAGGGATTGAGCGGTGCCCGCCCCACATAAGTGACCCGCACCTCGGCTGTTCCCTGCCGGTAGAAGCCAAGGAGCTTGGCGGCCGCGGGGGTCACGTCAATGATACGCCCCTTGACGAAGGGACCGCGATCATTGACCCGAACCACCAGGGAGCGTCCATTCTGGAGATTGGTTACGCGCACATTGACCGGTAGCGGCAATGTACGATGGGCCGCGTCCAACGCGTTGGGATTGAAGAGTTCGCCGTCCGCTGTGCGCTTGCCATAGAAAGTGGGGCCATACCAGGAGGCAATGCCGGTTTTGTCGTAATGTGGCTGCTCACGGGGGTAGTACCACGTGCCGTCAATCTCGTAGGGCTTGCCGATCTTGTACACCCCCGCCGCGGCCGGCATCCGCATGCGCGGCGCGCTAGGCGCAGGGGTCTGGGTTGCGCAAGCAGCTGTCAAAGCCGCCAGCGCGCAAACGCTGAGGACGGATCGTGTATGGCGAAGCAACGCTAAGCCCCTCTTCGACGAAGGTGATTCGAACGCTACCTTAAAGGCAGTCGTACACTCAACCTTGGAAGCCCTTCATCACCAGGCCTTAATAAATAGCACACCGCCGGGAATGGTGGCGCCCGCAC
>JAGWRJ010000222.1 GCA_028869725.1 Alphaproteobacteria bacterium
GCTAAGGCGCGAAGCGACTGTCAGCCTGCCTGCAATGGGACAAGGCGAGGAAATCCTGCAGGATTATCGATCCCTGCGCCTGTCTCTGAAAGCACACCCTCTGACGCTGCTGCGCCCGCATATGCCGAAGAGCATCCTGCCTCATACCAGGCTTGCGCAGATGCGCGATGGCCAGTTCGCCGCCGTTGCAGGCCTGGTTCTGGTGCGCCAGCGTCCGGGCACGGCCAAGGGCGTGATCTTCCTTACTCTCGAAGACGAAACCGGAAGCACCAATATCGTGGTGTGGGCCCATGTGTTTGAGCGCTATCGCCGCGTAGTTCTGGGAGCACGACTGCTCGAAGTACGTGGACGCGTGCAGCGTCAGGGTTTGGTCCTTCATATCGTCGCCGACCATATGGTCGATCTTTCCGGAGAGCTGAACACCCTTTACGACGACCCTCTGCATCCATCGCGATCGAACAGCACCGGCACCTCCGCAGGGCTTCACCGTCACCCACGCAATGTCGAGGTCATTCCCAAAAGTCGAGACTTCCGCTGAGGCGATCCACCGCCGAAAGCCGCGTGGCCACGCGATTTCCGACCAGGCGAACCAGCCACTTTAGACGACAAGTGAAGCCTGACTGCCCCAGATAATTTTTGCGAAAACGGTGCCAGGCAGAACCTGCCTGGCACCGTCTCTGCGTGCTGCAAACCAGTGCACGGCAAGCAACTTATTTGGGCGATGGCCCCTCGCTCACCCGGATCATGTCAGCGGGACGCACCCATTTGCGGAAAGCCGCCTGCACATCCTGAGCGCTGATGGCAAGATAGCGTCGCGCCGCAATCGTTGGCTCGTCCAACGGAAGATCCATATCGTGCAGATGGATGAACTCCTGCGCGATTCCGCCAAAGCTCGCCTCGTTCAACGGAATCTGGCGCAGGAGCAGCGCCTTGGCCTGCAAAAGCTCCCCGGCCGAGGGAGGCGCAGTCAGCATGGACTTGAGATCAGTGGTCGCGATCAAGCTTGCCTTCGAGACGTTCTGCGGATCGCTGGCGTAAGCGATGAGATAAATACTCCGCGTCTTGCCGGACACAAGCTCCGAATTCACGCTGTAGACGAGCCCGGCATTCTTGCGCAGATCGATACTGAGGCGCGTGGAGTAAAATCCTCCGCCAAGCACGGCATTGCCCAGGTTGAGCGCATAATAGTCCGGATCGGATCGTGTCAGACCGACAGTCTCGGCCATGACAACCCTGTCCTGCACGCGCGCAGGATCCGGCACGGCAATGCGCGTGGGACGATTTGGCGGCACTTTGGGCAGTTCCGTCTGCGGTTTGGGCCCATGCGCTTGCCAGCCTCCAAAATAACGCTCGATGACCTTGCGCGCTTCAACCGGCGTAATCGGCCCCATCACAACAATGGTAGTAAGATCAGGACGAAATACCGTGTGGTAGTAACCCTTCACGTCATTCATGGTGAGCGACAACACCGTCTTCGGCGTCGCCTGTCTTAGGGTGGGGTCGCTAGGTGGGAACAGAGCCTTGCGGATCGCCACATCCGTGAGATAGTCCGGTGCATGTTCGCGCTGGGCTAGGACCTGAGCCGTTTCCTCCTTCAGGATGTTGAGCATCACCGGTGGCAATGCAGGCTCAAGCTCGTTCTGGGCAAGGAGCGCAACGCCGCGGCGAAATTTCTTCACCGGTACATTCAGCCCGAAATCCGAACCCGCGCTTTCGGTGGCGCCGATGGCGTCGAGCGCAGCCTGGAACTGCAGGCGGTTCATGCTCGTGGTGCCAAAGTCGAAAAGCTGGTCGAGAATGCCACCCACACCCTGCTTGTCCGCCGGCGCCTCCGTCTGCTGGCGGTTCTTGACATGGCCATAGACGCTGATCGTATCGCTGACATACTCAGGCTGAACGATGAGAGTAAGGCCGTTCGGCAACATCGATACCGAAGGTGCAAGTGTGGAATGCGGCACATGCAGCTTGGCCAGGGCGGATTTTGCCCACGACGGTAGCGATGGCGCCTTTTCCTTCGGCAGCACTATCGCTTCCTGGCCACCGAATCCTCCCGACACAACCGGCGCACCTGCGCCGCGCGGCTTAGTCACAAGCGTGATGGTATGGGAAAGGTCAAGATATTTGCGCGCGACGCGATCGACATCGGCGACGGTCACCTTCTCGATACGCTTCAGATCTGCATCCGGAGACGGCAGATGATAGACGGTCAACGCTTCGGACCATAGAGAAGCAAGTCCTTCGATGGACTGCTTCTGTACCCCGGCCTGAGTCTTCTCCTGCAGCTTCGCCGCAGCAACGAGGTCCGGTGGTACGCCATGCTCGCGGATATCCTTCAGGACTTTCAGTATCTGCTGCTTGACCGCGGCCGCATTGGCGCTCGCGGGATAGGATGCGGCGGCATAGGCGAGGCTCGCCTTGGGAAGCGCACTGAGTTCAAAATCCGTCTGTAGCGCCTTGCCTTCGGGAACCATCGCATAGAGTGCACCCCGGCGGCTCGACAGCACATCTGCCAGAACTTCGAGAGCCGGGAAATCCGGGCTCGATGGTCCAGGCATGCGCATGGCGATGACGGTGGATGCCGTTGGCTGATCGGTTGGCATGGTCAGCGTCACCGGCTTGATCGGCTGCGGATGGTAAGCAGGGCGCGGCGGCAGACTCTTGGCAGGAACTCCCGAATAGAGTCTACGTATCTCAGCGAGCGTACGCGCGGGATCGAGATCGCCTACGATCACCAGAACCGCGTTGTTCGGCGCATACCAGCGCTCGTAGAAGCGATGCAGCATCGCTGCGGTAGTCTTGTCGAAAGAGGGACGCGTACCCAGTGCATCATGCGCATAGGGCGTTCCCGCGAACATCGCAGCTCGCAGCTTCGTATAAAGTACATATTCCGGACTCGACATATCACGTGCCACCTCCTGCTCGATGGCGCCGCGTTCCTTGGCCCAGTCTTTGGCACTATCATTCACGCCCTGCATGCGAATGGCGCCAATGCGCAGCGCCACATCGATATCGTCGGCGGGAACGGTGAAGAGATACTGGGTTACGCTTTCCTGCGTATCCGCATTGAAATCTCCCCCCATCATGCCACCGATCTCAGCAAGCTGGGCGGCTGAAAGACCCGGGCTGCCGCGGAACATCATGTGCTCCTGGGCGTGGGCCATCCCCGGAAAGCCCTCGGGGGCCTCGTCCGAACCGACGAGATAGTTGATCGAGGTCGAAACAACTGGCGCCATCGTATCGCGGACAATCACGACCTTGAGGCCGTTCTTCAGGGTAGCGCGGAGCACGCTCTGCGTTCCGCCATCCGCCCAGGCAGACGGGCAGGCCACGAGACCTGCGGCAACAGCAACGGCAACCCCGGCCCATAAGGTCCGGACAACACGGGAAATGGAAACGCGCATGAAAAAATCCTGATTGGCGGCTGGAAGACAAATCCTCGTCTTTATCGGCGCCCTGTGAAAATTAAAACGCCGATAGATAGGCGAAGAGGGCCGGGTTCTAGGCCCGCGATGACCGAGAAGCTTCATCCTACTTCATAGCAGGCACAAGAGAGGTTGAGGAGGCCTGGGTGCGGGAGGTCCAGAGAGTGGCGCAGATCTGCCATCTCTGGTCACACAGACACGAACACTGATCTGAAGTGCCCAGAATCTTCGTATAATTCACCAATGCGCCAAGAGCTGCGGCGCCTGACCGGGCTCAGTCTGGCGTCAGCCTGGCTTCTCACCGCAGATGCAAGCGCGGACGGACAAAGCGGATCTGCGTACAGGGTAAAACCATGTTTCAGGGGTTTGCGGGGGTCTGGACCCCTCTTCTTCCGGCCCGACAGGTGCGGCATGTGGCAGTACCTGTTTATCTGGCGGGCGAGCGTATCGTGCTGTTCCGGGACCGGGAGGGACAGATCGGGGCGTTGATCGATCGCTGCCCGCACCGGGGTGCAGCGCTGTCACTGGGCCGACTGACCTCCGAAGGGCAGATCGAATGCCCATTTCACGGGTGGCAGTTCGACCGGATGGGTAACAATTGGCATGTACCCCTCAATCCTGATGCCAGGCGCGCTACGCTGGCGGCACAAGCGCTTGCGGTTCGCGTGATTGGCGATCTTGTCTGGGTATTTACGGCAACTGCCTCGCCCTCTCCCGACGAGCCCATGGTGCCGGAAGGCCTCCGTGACCCGGGGCTTGCCCGCACCTATGTGCAGCGAACCTGGCGTTGTCACTGGACGCGGGCAATGGAAAACATGCTCGATAGTCCTCACCTGCCCTTCGTGCACCGCCGTTCCATCGGCAAGACCCTGCGACAGCGGATGACGTCACGGTCAAAAATGGAGGTTACCTGGCAAGACACGCCCTTCGGCGGGCGCGCACGGGCGTTGATGGACGGGCAGGACGGTGGCGCCTTCCTCGAATTTTACAAGCCCAATATCATGGCGCTGCATATTCCCCTGCCAGATCGGCATCTACGCATTCACGCGCTGGTCATTCCGGAGCAAAAGGATCGTACACGGATTATCATCTGCCAGTCCCGGGATTTTGTGCGCGCCCGTCTGCTCAATCCGATTTTTTCCTGGATGAACCGGCGGATCGCCGATGAAGACAAGGAGGTTGTGGAGTCGGCGGGTACGGCTGAAATTCCACCTGCAGCGCTGGAAAAGTCGGTTGCGACAGACCGTGCGACGCTTCAGTTCCGAAAATACTATTATGAGGTCCTGCGAGAGAGCGGTTCAGTCTCCGCCGCCGGGCCCAACAGCGTTGAGCTGTAGATCCGCCGGCAGCTGCAGCCGCTCCCGTACGAAGTCTTGCCGATCTATCGCCATGCCATCCAGGCTTTCGAAGCCGATGACCCGATCCAGGCGGAAGGTGTGGGGCCTGCTCGCCAACTCGTAATGCCCAAGCAGGTACAAGCGACCGCTACGATGGCGTAGCGTCTTTGAAATCCGCACCCGACGACGTGTTCTGAACGCCTGCGCGTCGCGATATACCATCACGATATCCACGGCCGGCGCGTATGTTCGCACCGGACTAAGGGCACGACGGACCTTTGCCGCGGGGGCTGACGACGTACGCGGGGTTCGTACAAGGAACGACAGACCGACGAATACGGTCGCAAACATCCCCATGAATGTCAGTAATTCGGCAGTGATATTGTTCACAAGTCACCCCGCGTTCGGCGACCCGACAGGATGAGCCGAGGCTAGCTGCGGTTGCCTTGCCCACCAAGACGCGAAAACGGACAAGGTTAAGGATATCTGCCCATAAGTCGCTCCGATCAGCGGTGGTCAAGATTCGCCGGCGCGATCGGCGCTCCCGAGCTTCATGAAGCAGCTGGTCGCAGATCCTCACGCCACGGGTGGGGTACTGATATCCGAACCTTTGGCGACGCAGCCAGTTCGCGTTCATCCGGCCGCTCGAGGCTGCGAACCTAATCGGTTGCTGCCGGAACTCCCGCGAACATGCCAAGCTGGAGCCAGCCGGGGAAGGCTCTGCACAAAGCAGCTGGACCATGCAGCTCGATGCGACC
>JAGWRJ010000223.1 GCA_028869725.1 Alphaproteobacteria bacterium
AGGCGAACTGCATGCGGTCCTCGTCGTCTCAACGGCTGATGGCGACTATGTCCTCGACAATCTGCGCAGGGATATCCTCCCCTGGAACAAGACGGGCTATGTCTATCTGAGCCGCATGTGGGCCCAAAGCCCGACCAACTGGGTGAAGGTGGGGAACAATCCTACCCTTTAGCAGCTGCGCTGACAGGTATTCTGGAAATTCTCCTGCTGTCATTAGCTGGGTACCACCCCTGATGGCCGCCTGCACATCTGATCAAGACATTTGCTGGCGCACGTGCCACTACCTCAAACGACCGCGACACAGGGTGGTTGTTCGAGGTGGACCATCCAAATTTGAGACACTTCGCATCAAGTGTCTTGCGGACATATCTCTTGGCTCAAGACCAACAGGTTGCGAATCAGCGAAGGTTAATCTCATCGACGTTCCGCAATGGACCCAAACATCCCCGACTGCCTGCGTAGGATCGCTTTACCTGTCTCAATTTTATAACAGGCGCGCATGGCACACTGGTAAAAGTATGAGCGTATACATGTGAAAGACATCTTTGCAGAGGCCCTTTAGGGTGCATTGGGTGCGGCAGACATATATCGCTTGGCATGATCAGGACGAGCCCAGCCTTCAAACAGGCTATGGCGGAGGCTTACCGGCAAACAAAACTTCCAGAAGACCGCGCATTGAACTGCCAGGAATGATGTTGGCAGAACCATCGAAGCGCCTTGCAGCGCGCATTCACGGATATCGCGACTGCATCTATCCTGCTCACCATAAGAAAAGAGCGCAACCGCTTCGCCACGACCGCCGCCTTGAAAAGAAGCGCATTTCTCCTTCACAACGCGGTGCAATGACTAACGCCAGAGTTAAATAGAACCGATGCGCTGGGAGAGCGGAAAGCCTGTGCAAAGACTGTCCCATTATTCCGCTGTCGACCACGGGTTGCAGGCGCTCCAAATACTTGAGGTTCATGTCCATGATCACACTACAAACAGCGGCTGATTGCTGCATGCCAACTTCCTGCAACTGTCCCAACCAAGGTATATTCACGACGCCGCTCTGCCACACTACGCCGGAAATGAACGGGGCAGCGTGACGGATCAAGGATGCCGAGTGATGTCGAGATTCGTGCCAGGTTTATTTCACGTCGACGCAAAAGGGGAAGTTCTTATGCGCACATTACTTCTTGTAGCGGTCACAGCTGTGTTCGCAGCCTCAACTTCATGCGCCTTGGCGGACCCGCCACCATGGGCACATGCACATGGTTGGCGCGAGCATCATCACTACGAGCGTGGTGAACACTACCGCCCAGAGCGCTATCCGCCTCCGCCGATCGGACTGAGAACCAGGATTTATCGCGGCAGGGACGGTCGCTACTACTGCCGCCGTTCGGATGGCACGACCGGGCTGGTTGTTGGCGCGGCGCTGGGCGGGCTGGTCGGCAATCGCCTGGCACCGGGCCATTCGGCCATACTGGGCACGCTGCTTGGTGCCGGCGCAGGAGCCCTTCTTGGTCAGGCTATCGACCGGGGCACGCTTCATTGCGAATAGTCGAAGCTTGATTGGTCAGCATCATGGCCACACGCCCGGGTACTCAACGTCATCATGGCGGCGCGGCGCTTTGCAGGCGGACCACGGAGGCAGGAATGGTGGGCGGTACTGGGATTGAACCAGTGACCCCTACGATGTCAACGTAGTGCTCTCCCGCTGAGCTAACCGCCCTTACCTGTACCCGTGCGGGGTGGTCTCTATAGCGCCCGGCCCGCGGCGCTGGCAAGCGCACCTATGCACTTCCACACCTCTGTGAGCATGGGCGGTCCAGACGCCGCCTCAGGCGGCAACCATGCGGTCCACCTCGGCCACGATCTCGCGCAAATGGAACGGCTTGGAGAGCACCTTCGCCTGCTTGGGGGCATTCGACGACGGGTGCAGGGCCACGGCCGCAAAGCCGGTGATGAACATGATCTTGAGCCCGGGATCCATCTCTGCAGCTCGCTTGGCGAGCTCGATCCCATCCATTCCGGGCATGACGATGTCGGTCAGGAGCAGATCGACCCGAAAATTCTTGAGGTAATCATAGGCGCCGAGACCGTCACCATAGTCCGCCACCCTGTGGCCTGCGCGTTCCAGCGCCTGGGCCAGAAAACGCCGTAGCGATTCGTCGTCTTCGGCCAGTAAAATATGTGCCATCCGTCAGCCCCTGATCTGATTTACTATAACGCAAATTCGGTAAAGGACGACTTTCCAGCCGCAAGAGGCACCAAGATGCTTGATTGCCGCAGCTTAAGGATGATCCAGTAGCGGGGTAGGAGGAGGACTGCACGATTCTTGGGGCCGATGACAGGATCGGGATCGAAGACACGCTGGATGGCCTCTATGCGCGCCCTTTCAGCTTGGCCCGGCCACTGCGCCAGACCGTTCCCTTCGTGTTCGCCCTGCCCCATTCCGGCCGCTGTTATCCCGAGGAATTCGTGCACGCGAGCAGGCTGTCGCCGCTCACCCTGCGCCGCTCCGAAGATGCCTTCGTCGACAGCCTGGTGGTGGAAACCGCGCTGCATCTGGGGGCACCCGTCATCGCCGCGCGGTTCCCGCGCGCCTATGTCGACGTCAACCGGGCTCCGGGAGAACTCGATCCCTCCATGTTTGCCGGCCCGCTTGCCCTCAGCATTGATGCGCCCGGGCCCCGGGTACAGGCCGGGCTCGGGGTCATCCCAAAAGTTGTGCGCGACGGCGCCGACATCTACCGGACCAAGCTTGCAGCGGACGATGCCGGCGAGCGGCTGCAGCGCCTCTACCAGCCCTACCACGGAGCCCTCATGGGGCTCCTGGAAGAGACCCGCGCCAGCTTTGGCGCTGCCGTGGTTGTCGACTGCCACTCAATGCCCTCGCTAGCAGCCGTCAGCGATGTTGTTCTGGGCGACCGTTACGGTGCAGCCGGCGCGCGCGTCCTGCTCCTGAAGGCGGAAACCGCGCTGGAAGCTGCAGGCTTCAGCGTCGCGCGTAATGTGCCCTATGCCGGCGGCTTCACCACACAGCTGTATGGCCGCCCCGAAGAAGGGTTTCACGCCCTTCAGATCGAAATCAATCGCGGGCTCTACCTGGACGAACGCGCGGTCCGCCTCGGCCGGGACTTCAGCGCTGTCAAGGACCGGCTCGCCCGCGCCTTTACGGAGTTTCTCGGACTACCTTGGACGATGCTGCTGCGCCAGCCTCCCCGCCGCCCCACGCTCGCAGCAGAATAAGTCGGCAGGACCCAATGCTGCTTGCGCGCAGTACAAGGGCCGACACATAAAAAAATGGCCGCTCCAAAGGGAGCGGCCAAGTTCAGGGAGGAAACGCCCAGGAAGGGCGGCGGCATTAGCGCAGAGCTAATGACGCGCTGCAGCAATATGCCGAAGCCATTGCTGCGATGCAAGAATAATCTCGCAACCGCGCGTCTACCGCCCAGAAAATTTAGCGAATTTTTTAGCCAAATCCTTGATATGCATCAAGTTGAGGCAGGGGGTGCACCTTCGTTGTGCACCGCCGCATTTCCGCTCGCACGTCACCGTCACGAAACCATGATGCCAGCGCCACAGCAGAGTCGCGTTCGGCGTGCATCTGATGGCTTGCGTCATAACCCCTGATTCTAGGGGACAGGAGGATGACATGGACGCAGCCCTCTGGTCCGACCGGAGCCTCAAACGAACCGCCCCTGGCGCTGC
>JAGWRJ010000003.1 GCA_028869725.1 Alphaproteobacteria bacterium
CAGAGCAGAAGAGCGTGAGATGGAGACCAGGATGCTGACGGGAACATGTCATTGCGGTGCCGCGCATTGGACCTTCGAAGGCGACCCCGGCGCGATTACGGCTTGCAACTGCACGCTGTGCCGTCGTTACGGCGCCCTGTGGGCATACGATTATGTGAATGAGCGCATTCATCTTGAGGGACCGGCCAGCAGCTACAGGCGCTCGCACAAGTCGGATCCGTCGCTTGAGATACTTTTCTGTCCCACCTGCGGCTGCGTTCTGGCTTGGCGTGGATTGCGCATTGACGCGGAGGGCCGTTGCCGGATCGCGGTCAATGTGAGACTGGCGCCGCCTGAAGCCGTCGCCGATCTACCGATCGACCATTTTGATGGTCTCGACACCTTCGTCGATCTGCCGGGCGACGGTCGCTGCGTACGAGACCTGTGGTTTTGATCCCGCTGGCGTGGCGCAGAGCCGCGCGCCCGTTCAGGGCGTAGTGACCCTTGCTGGAATACGGCCAGTTATTTTCGTTCGTGCAGTGTTTTGATCACCGCTGCCACGAAAGCATCATGACGGGCGTAATAGGGATCGCTGTCCGGCTCCGGCCACGCGCTGTTGGTGACGACGACGAGATCTTCCTTGGGATTGATATAGATCGACTGCCCGAAGATGCCGATGGCCTCATAGGCCTCGCCGCCGGGCATGATCCACCACTGAAAGCCGTAGCCGTACTTGCCCCAATCGCTCTGGATCTGGGTGGTGGAGGCTTGCTTGACCCAATCTGTCGGCAAGATCTGTTTGCCGCCCGCTACACCGCCATGCATGAAGAAGAGACCGAAGCGTGCGTAGTCACGCAGTGTCATGGACAGACAGCAGCCGCCCATCTCGTTGCCCCCACGGTCGAGCATCCATACAGCATTGCGCTGCATGCCCACAGTCTTCCAGATTTTCTCGGAAAGATAGTCGGCGAGATGCATATGGGTGGCCTTGGTTACCAGAACACCTATGAGATCTGATTCACCGGTTTTATATTCGAATTTGGTACCGGGCTTGGCCTCGCGCGGCAGCCGCGCCATGTAGGCGACCACTGGATCCTCACCATTGGCCGGTACCGGTTCCTGTGCGAAGCGGTTCACATCGGATTTGGGGTCGGTGTAATCCTCGTTCCACTTCACGCCGGAACTCATGGTCAGAAGTTCGCGGATGGTGACGCCATCATAGGCACTACCCTTAAGCGCGGGGATGTAGTCGGTAACCTTGGCATTGAGGCCGGAGATGAAACCATCCTTGATGGCCGCGCCGACCAGAGTGGAGGTGATGGACTTTCCGACCGAAAATGAAGTCCAGCGATCATGCGCCGTCTCGCCGAGGCCGTAGCGTTCCAGCACGATCTTGCCGTGATGGACGACGATGAGGCCGGCTACGCGGTTTTTTCTCATGAACCGGGCGGTGTTCCACTGAGTACCGTGATACGCGTACTGCACGGAGATCTGGTGACGTGCGCGCGGTAGGGGCATGACGTGGTTACCGCGCTTTACCACACGGGTGGGGAAGATCTTCTCGATGTTCCGGTAACCGACCTCCTGCTGCGATGGGGTCCAGAACAGGAAGTTCTTTGGCGAGGGCAGCGTCGCTGCCGCTGTGTAGTGGGGCGCCTTGGCCAACGCAGGCGCAGCAAGTGTAGCGGTGGCAACGGCAGCAGCCATCAAGGCCGCCAAGCGGATCGTTCGCATGATTATCCCGGCAAGTATCCCCGGCACATAAAGGCACAGGGCACCGTGGTGGGGAAGGGTGCGTCTGCAACACTGCCCCGAAAACAGCTGGGTAGCGCAGCAAGAGGCCGGATTGGTTGCACCGGGTGCGCGCGTCCGCCTGCAGGCCTTGTCAGGAGAGCCGCGTGCTGTCGCACCAACACAGCTACCGCGGCACGGCGTGGCCACCTATCTGCGGAACATCCTCAATTCCTTGCCGGATTGCCCTGCATGAGCCCAGCCTGCCTCACTGGCTGCCGGCTTGGTCCGTCGGGGTGCTGGGAGGCGGTTCCTGACGACCAGTCCGTCTGGTGACTGGAAGATGCCATCCGCGTCGAATGGCCATAAGGCGCAGGCCAAAACAGAGCAGTGCGCCGACACTCGTGGCCACGGCTGCGGGAACATGAAGATACTGGCCGGCTACAACGACCATGGCACCTGCTAGCGCGGCAACCGCGTATATGTCCGCGCGCAGCACGGTCGGAACCTCAGCCAGAAGGATATCACGTGCCATGCCGCCTCCGATGCCGGTCAGCATACCAAGCAACGCTGCCATG
>JAGWRJ010000224.1 GCA_028869725.1 Alphaproteobacteria bacterium
AGGCAGGCCCAATGCGGCACCGGCCGAACCATCGGAATATTCAAGGCCTGCCTTGTAAGGTCCGGACACCAGGGTTGCGCTGGCATGCACGGCATCACTGGTGCCATGGCGCGCTGCGGAAAACGGATCAAAACCATAGGTGTTGCTTTGCCGATAGGCTCCACCAATGGCGGCGGTCAAGTTGTTGCTCAACATGTAATCGAGCTCGCCACCAACAGCCCAGTCGATCAGATCTGACCGACCGGCAAGCTTGTGCGCTAACTGTCCATGCACAATGCCCCCATAAAGACCAAGCGAGGTACGGCCAAAATAGCCGGTGTAGTTGAGCGCGCCCTCCACGAGCTCGGTCTGGCGGCCAGCAAGATCTGGCGCCGTGCGCGTGAACGGTATCGGCCCTGAGACAAGAGCCGGGGTAAACGATAGACCGAGCTGAACTCCGAACAGTCGGGGTGAAAAATATGTCAGCTTGCTGTCGTTGGCGGTCGAGAATACAGCACTGCGGATATCGAAGACGTCGCGCAGACTGGCACCGGTACGCGGATCAGCAAAGAAGGTGATGTTGGCGTCATCGATAGCCACTTCAGGTGCGATCAGCGGCCCGGTGATCGCCATCGTGTACGCGGCGCCGTCCTGCTGTCCGACCTGAAGCTCGCCATAGGGCGTGTGGACGAACCCGTAGGCCTTTGAGAAAAAGCGGTTGCCGTAATTATCGCCAGAGTAGCGATCATGGTAGAGATCGAGCATGGTGGCGACACCGGCCCGCCACTCATTGGCAAAGAGCTTGTCGATCTTGGCATTGGCAAATACGGAGGCGGTTGACCCGATATGCTGGTGGGCCGCGCTCTGAGATGCAGAAAAGCCGGTGACGTTGACATCCGCGCCCAGATGCGCGGTCCAGTCTTGGCCAAGATCGAGGCTAATCGGGCCCTGCCATGGCTCCTGTGCGCACACCGGCGCGGCAATGAGCAGTAAAGCGACGACAAGGCCTGGCCACGATGATCGCCACACCATCGCGTCAGCGGCCGCGTGCGTTGCGGATGGCGAAGGCGAGATTGGACGTCAGCGTGCCGCGATTGGCATAGGGAACGCCGCCACCATAGATCACATCGTCCACGCGCCAGCCGATCGCGGTGTGTGTCAGACGCAGCGTGTCCTGCCAGTGATAGGTTCGCCCCGACGGGCTGTGGTAGCTGAGCGCGGCTGGACATTCGGCACCGGCAGCGGTGCCGTGGCAGCTGCCAACCGTGGCCTTGCTTGCTCCGTCGAACAGCGACACGAAAATATCGCCTTCGAGAAGCGGAGGAACGGCATGACGCGAATTCTGCGCATAGGCAAGTTCCGCCTCGTTTGCGGCGGCAAGCGTGTGGGCCAGTGCCGGCGAAATGAATGGCTCAAGGCGCGCGCGCGCGGCACTGTCCGGAATTCCGCCTTCCTTGAGTGACAGGACTGCCGTGTAAAAGCCCTGGGCGATGGCCTCGGGCGTGTCCGCCACCCCGGCAACGGCCGGGGCGGCGAGAAAGACAAGAGCAAAGAGCGCGCGCCAGATCATCAGTTGCGTGCCTGCAGAAGATCTCGGATCTGCCGCAGCAGGAGTACGTCTTCACTCGGGGGCAAAGGCGCGGTCGTCGGGGCCGGCGTCTTCAGCCGGTTGATCTGACGCACGATGAGAAACAGCACCAGTGCCACAATAAAAAAATTGATGACAGCGGTTACAAAGACACCGTAACCGAGGATGACGGCCCCGGCCTTTTGCGCTGCAGCCAGGGTTGGGTAGGGACCACCGCCTCTCAGCACCAAAAAGTAATTGGTGAAGTCGGCACCACCCGTAACCAGCCCGATGATCGGATTGAGAATGTCCTTGACCAGCGTGTTGACGATGCCTGTGAACGACGCACCGATAATGACACCAACCGCCAGATCGATGACGCTGCCCCGCATGGCAAATTTTTTGAATTCTTCAAACATACTGCCCCCTGCGGCATGATTGCCCTGCTAACGTATTGATAAATACAGCCTTTCACAAGAACCGGGGTGTCAGGCCGGAGCCGCCCTGGTTCACGGGCGTAACCCGGCTGGATCCGTCCACAGCAGCCCGTTCCGCGCGCGCTGACCGCCAGGGCTCAGGCCGTGGGGCTCGGTCGTCCGCCCCGAGGCGGGCTGTGGCCGCTGGCAGGCTGTCGCGGGCGGCAAAAGGCGCCGCACCGCGCGGCTTGCAAATTGTGCCCTTTTGCTTATAAGCAGCGCCCTTTCGGGCCGTCCGGCGAACGGACATGCCGTGGCGGCCCAGAACGCAACCGGGCTTACGCCCCGAGGAACGCAAAATGTCCAAGCTAAAGACCAAGTCGAGCGCCAAGAAGCGCTTCAAATTCACTGCGAGCGGCAAAATCAAGAAGGGCCAGGCCGGCAAGCGCCATGGCATGATCAAGCGCTCGAATGAGCAGATCCGGGACCTGCGCGGCACCTCGACGCTGAGCGGCTCGGAAACCCAGCGCATCAAGCGCTGGATGCCCTACGCGTAAGGAGGGATCGGATGTCCAAGTCACCCCGCTCGGTTGCCAGCCACGCCCGCCGCAAACGCGTATTCAAGCAGGTCAAGGGCTTTTACGGCCGCCGCAAGAATACGATCCGCGCTGCCAATGCGGCCGCAGATCGTTCGCTGCAGCACAATTATATTGGCCGCAAACTGAAGAAGCGCAATTTTCGCGCCCTCTGGATTCAGCGCATCAATGCCGCCTGCCGTGAGCACGGCCTGACCTACAGCCGATTTATCGCCGGGCTCGACAAGGCCGGGATCGAAATCGACCGCAAGGTCCTTGCCGATCTCGCCGTACGCGAGCCCGAGGCCTTCAAGGCGCTGGTGGACCAGGCGACCGCGTAAGGTGCTTCAGGCACCGGCGCGCACGCAGGGCCACCGGTTCGTCTCCAACGATCATCGCCCGGTGCGCGGCTGCGCCGGCGAGCCGGGCGATACCATGGATGTCCTTGCTGGACATCCTCAAGCCCAGGTGAGCAGGCATGTCGGCCCTTCAAAGCCTTGAAACCCAGATCCTTGTTGCGATCGACGCCGCTGAGGATGAGAGCGCCCTTGACGTCGTTCGTGTGGCGGCGCTCGGGAAAAAGGGCAGCATCAGCGAGCTGTTGAAAACGCTGGGCACCATGAGCCCGGACGAACGCAAGCAGAAGGGGCCACTCTTCAATGGCGTACGCGATCGCGTCGCCGAGGCCATCGCCACGCGCAAGCGTGCGCTCGCGGACCGGGCTCTCGATGCCCGTCTGAACAGTGAGCGCGTGGATGTCACCTTGCCCGCGCAGCCGGTTGCGCAAGGCACGGTTCATCCTATTTCCCAGGTTCTCGACGAAGTGACGGCCATTTTTGCCGATCTGGGGTTTTCCGTGGCCGAGGGCCCCGATGTCGAATACGACGACTACAACTTCACCAAACTCAATATTCCGCCCGACCATCCGGCGCGTCAGATGCACGATACGTTTTATCTGGCGCCACAGGCTGATAGATCGCGCCATGTACTGCGCACCCATACCTCACCGGTGCAGGTACGCACGATGCTCACGCAGAAGCCGCCGATTCGCATCATTGCACCGGGCCGCACCTATCGCGTCGACAATGATGCGACCCATTCGCCGATGTTTCACCAGATCGAAGCCCTGGTGATCGATGAAAATACCCATCTTGGCCACCTCAAATGGGTGGTGGAGGAATTCTGCAAAGCCTTCTTTGAGATTGATACCGTAGAGCTGCGCGGCCGGCCAAGCTTCTTTCCGTTCACCGAGCCCAGTGTGGAGTGGGATCTGCGCTGCGACCGCTCCACACCCGGCCGTATCGTTTTCGGGCATGGCAATGACTGGCTGGAACTGGGTGGATCCGGAATGGTTCATCCCAATGTCCTGTCGATGTGCGGCGTTGATGCGAGCCGCTATCAGGGCTTTGCCTTCGGTCTCGGCCTGGACCGGCTCGCCATGCTGAAATATGGCGCGCCCGATCTGCGCCCGTTTTTCGACGGCGACCTGCGCTGGCTGAAGCATTATGGCTTTTCGGCTTTCGATGTGCCCACCCTCGACGCGGGACTAAGCGCATGAAACTGACGTACTCCTGGCTCTGCGAACATCTGGACACGCAGGCCGACGCGACCGCGCTTGCCGATAGGCTGACGGCCATCGGTCTCGAAGTCGAGAAGCTGGAGGATGCCGGCGCGCGTCTCGCCGATTTCACGGTCGCCCACGTTGTGTCGGCGGAAAAGCATCCCAATGCGGACAAGCTTAAACTCTGCATGGTCGATACCGGCGCCGACATTGTTCAGGTGGTGTGCGGCGCGCCTAATGCCCGCACCGGCATCAAGGCGGTGTTCGCCCGTCCGGGGGTCGTCATCCCCTATAGTGGAGATGTCCTCAAAGTCGGGGCCATTCGCGGTCTTGAGTCGCGAGGCATGCTCTGTTCTGCCCGCGAACTACTGTTGTCGGACGAGCACGAGGGCATCATTGAACTGCCATCCGAGGCTGAAATTGGTACTCCTGCAGCGCGGGCGCTAGGTCTTGATGATCCGGTCATCGAGATTTCCCTGACGCCCAATCGTGGCGACTGCACGGGAGTGCACGGCATCGCCCGCGATCTTGCTGCCGCGGGAATGGGTCAGCTAAAAACCAAAGACCCGCAGAAGATTGGTGGAAGCTTCGTTTCACCGCTTGGTGTCAGAATCACCGAGACGGCCGCCCAGCAAGGCGCGTGTCCGCTCTTTGCCGGGCGTCTGATCCGGGGTGTCCGCAACGGGCCGTCGCCGCAATGGCTGCAGGACCGCCTGCGTGCCGTGGGACTTAGGCCGATTTCGGCACTCGTCGACATCACCAATCTCATGAGTCTCGACCGCGGCCGTCCGTTGCATGTCTTCGATGCCGATACGCTGACTGGCGGGATCTGTGTGCGCATGGCAACCGATGGCGAGACACTTCGCGCCCTCGACGGCAGAACCTACGCGCTCGATTCGTCGATGTGCGTGATCGCCGATGAGAGCGGGGCACTCAGTCTAGGCGGCATTATGGGTGGCGAGACAAGCGGCTGTACCGAGGCGACAGTCAATGTATTCGTCGAAGCTGCCCTGTTCGACCCGGCACGGATCGCAGCTACCGGTCGCAAACTCGGCATTGTCTCGGACGCACGCTACCGCTTTGAACGCGGCGTTGATCCGCAGTTCTGCATTCCGGGACTTGAACTTGCCACGCACTGGATTCTCGAGCTGTGCGGAGGCGAAGCAAGCGAGATCGTGGTGGCCGGCCAGATACCCGAGTGGCGGCGCCAGATCGTGCTTGCGCCTGATACGGTCAGCCGCCTGACGGGGCTCAGCCTCGACGTCATCCAGATCGAGCAGATCCTTACAGGGCTGGGCTTTGGGGTCGATGCCAGGGACGGAGAGCTGCGGGTTTCTCCACCATCCTGGCGCGGTGATGTGCACGGGCCTGCTGATCTCGTCGAAGAAGTGGTGCGCATGCACGGTATCGATCAGGTACCCGCGGTGCCCCTGCCCCGGCCCTTTGCGGTTGCCCGCCCCGTGCTGACCAGCGCCCAGCGGCGGGCGCGGTTGTGCCGGCGGGCGCTTGCCGCACGCGGCTTTCATGAGTGCGTGCACTATTCTTTCCTCGCCCGGTCCAAGGCTGCACTTTTTGGCGGTGGCGATGCAGCGCGACAGCTGGAAAACCCGATTGCTGCGGATCTGGATGCGTTGCGGCCAACACCGCTGCCATCGCTGCTGGACGCAGCGGCGCGCAATCAGGCCCGCGGCCAGTCCTGCCTCACCCTGTTCGAAGTGGGCGCCGGGTTCAGCAGCGGCCTGCCCGGAGAACAGGAAACCATAGCAGCTGCGGTGCGGGTCGGAACACCTTCCCCGGACTGGCGCAAAATGCAGCGCCCGCCCGATGTGTTCGACGCCAAAGCGGACATGCTGGCCGTTTTAGAGATCCTGATGGGTAGCGCGATGACCGCGCCGGTGCGCGCAGGTGCACCTTCCTGGTATCATCCCGGCCGCTCCGGCGTTCTGGCGTTAGGCCCGCGCATCATCGCCCAGTTCGGCGAATTGCATCCGCGTATCTGCGAGGCTTTTGAGCTCAAAGGACCATTGGTCGCGTGCGAGATTTTTCTTGATCGCATCCCCGAGCCAAAGAACAGAGGAAAGGCGCGGGCAGTCTTTGCGCCCAGTGCGCTGCAACCGGTGGAACGCGACTTTGCCTTCGTCGTAGCTGATGACGTGGCCGCGGAAGACGTGCTGAAGGCCGCGCGCATGGCAGAGCGGGCACTGATCGAAAGCTGCAGCGTATTCGACGTCTATGCCGGACCCGGCGTACCCGAGGGTAAGAAGTCCCTTGCCATTCGCGTCCGTCTGCAGCCACGCGACAGGACCCTCACCGATGCGCAGATTGACGCGATTGCCGCGAAGATCGTCGCGGCCATTGGTAAGGCCACCGGTGGCACGTTGCGGGGCTAAGGGGCAGGATCGGAGCCGGGCTATGCGCCGCGATTTTGACGCCCGCTCTGCCCTCGCATTCATCGTCGCATTTGGTGTCGTCAGCTTTTTTGCCGACATGGCCTATGAAGGCATGCGCGCCATCACCGGCCCGTTTCTGGGCAGCCTGGGGGCTACCGGCCTTGTCGTCGGACTGATCGCCGGAGGTGGCGAACTGATCGGCTACCTGTTGCGCCTGGTCACCGGACCACTTGCCGCGCGCAGCCGCCGCTATTGGGCGGTCACGCTGCTGGGCTATGTCATCCAGATGTCGGCAGTGCCGCTTCTGGCGCTGGCTGGCAATATCTGGACCGCTGCCGCATTCATCATGATGGAACGTGCGGGAAAGGCCGTGCGCAGCCCAGCTGCGTCCACCCTGAAGTCCCGCGCCGGCCGCCACATCGGCCAGGGCTGGGCGTTCGGCCTGCATGAAGCCATGGACCAAACCGGAGCCATGGGCGGGCCCCTGATCGCGGCATTGGTGCTTGCCCTTCACCATGACTACCGCGCAGCGTTTGCCTGGCTTGCCATTCCTTCCGTCTGTGCACTCTTCGCAGTGGTGATCCTGCGTCTGCGCTACGGCTATGCCGGCGACGTCGCAAAGGCGCCCGTCAAACATGCCGGTAACGGGCTGCCCCGCGCCTTCTGGCTCTATGCAGGCGCCGCGGCGCTCATCGGTGCAGGTTTCTGCGATTATCCGCTGATCGCCTATCACTACGCTCAGGCGCGGCTCATGGGCGCACACTGGGTACCTATCCTCTATGCGGCGGCGATGGCCGCTGCGGGCCTTGGCAGTCTTCTCTTCGGGCAGGGCTATGACCGACGTGGTCTTGGGGTACTGGTACCGGGAACCCTGATCGGCACTGCCGTCGCGCCGCTCGTGTTTCTGGGCGGGTTCGGCGCCGCGGTGGCGGGTACCGTCCTGTGGGGAGTTGCGCTCGGTGCTCATGAGGCGGTGATGAATGCGTCCGTAGCAACGCTCGTGACCGAACATGCCCGGGCCCGAGCCTATGGGATCTTCACGGCGATCTACGGCGTCGCCTGGTTTGCCGGCAGCGCCCTTTGCGGAGAGCTTTACGATTTGTCGCGGCCCGGCCTGGTTGGCCTTTCTGTCACGCTGCAGCTGGCGGGTCTCATTCCGCTCACCGCATTGCTCCGTGCACAGGCAAGTCCGAGGACCTGAGGCAGAAGGTGGCGCCCTGGCGTCACGCCAGCGCCGGTCGGGCGGCCCCTCCCGGACCCTACCGCCGGCAGCAGACCAAAGCCACGGAAGCCTCTTTGCGCAAGCTCGCTTTACGCCGTTCCGGCGGGCCTATATATCGCGCGCCATGACCGAACTTGCTCAGATCCGCAACTTTTCCATCGTTGCCCATATCGACCACGGCAAATCCACACTCGCCGACCGCCTGATCCAGACCACCGGCGGTCTTTCGAGCCGTGAAATGAAAGAGCAAGTGCTCGATTCCATGGACATCGAACGCGAGCGGGGGATCACCATCAAGGCCCAGACCGTCCGGCTCGAATACCATGCCAGGGACGGCCATACCTACGTGCTCAATCTGATGGACACGCCCGGTCATGTCGACTTTGCCTATGAGGTGAGCCGCTGTCTGGCCGCATGCGAAGGGGCCCTGCTTGTGGTTGATGCCTCCCAGGGCGTCGAAGCTCAGACCCTGGCAAATGTCTATCAGGCCATCGACGCCAATCTCGAAATCGTGCCGGTACTCAACAAGATCGATCTGCCCGCAGCGGAGCCTCAGCGCGTACGCCAGCAGATCGAGGATGTCATCGGCATTGATGCCTCAGACGCCATCGAGATTTCCGCCAAGACGGGCCTTAATATCGAAGCCGTGCTCGAGGCGATCGTGACACGCCTTCCCGCGCCTCAGGGGCTCCGCAATGCTCCACTCAAGGCGCTTCTGGTCGACAGCTGGTATGATGCCTATCTGGGCGTGGTCGTGCTCGTGCGCATCGTCGACGGTGTGCTGAAAAAGGGCCAGCGCATCCGTATGCTGGCCTCGGATGCGGTCTACCAGGTCGAACAGGTAGGTGTTTTCCGCCCGAAGAAGGAACCGGCCGAGGAGCTTGGGCCTGGCGAGGTAGGGTTCCTGACCGCCGCGATCAAACAGGTCGCCGACACCCAGGTTGGCGACACCATCACGGACGAGAAGAAAGGCGTTACGACGCCCCTGCCAGGCTTCAAGCCTGCACAGCAGGTCGTATTCTGCGGTCTGTTTCCGGTCGACGCCGGCCAGTTTGATGATCTGCGTGACGCGCTGGCCAAACTGCATCTCAACGACGCAAGCTTTACCTATGAGACGGAAAGCTCGGCAGCACTCGGCTTCGGTTTTCGCTGCGGCTTCCTCGGCCTCCTGCATCTGGAGATCGTACGCGAACGGCTGGAGCGGGAATTCAATCTTGATCTGATCACGACTGCACCAAGCGTTATCTATCATATTCACAGGACCAATGGCGAAGTGCAGGAATTGCACAATCCGGCCGACATGCCCGACGTGATGAAAATCGCCTTCATCGAGGAGCCCTGGATCAAGGCAACAATCATGGTTCCGGACGAATATCTGGGTGCAGTACTCAAGCTCTGCGAGGACCGTAGAGGTCGCCAGCAGGAGCTGACCTACGCGGGCAATCGGGCAATGTTGGTCTACAAACTGCCCCTCAACGAGGTGGTGTTTGATTTCTATGACCGCCTCAAGTCGGTATCGCGCGGCTATGCCAGCTTCGACTATGCGATCTCGGACTATGAGGAAGGTGACCTTGTCAAGATGAGCATCCTCGTCAATGGCGAGCCTGTCGATGCGCTGTCGATCATCGTCAACCGGCAGCGTGCCGAATCCCGTGGCCGGGCAATGTGCGAAAAGCTCAAGGAGCTTATCCCGCGACACCTCTTCCAGATCCCGATCCAGGCGGCAATCGGCGGCAAGGTCATTGCCCGCGAAACCATCAGCGCACTGCGCAAGGACGTCACCGCCAAATGCTATGGCGGAGACATCAGCCGCAAGCGCAAGCTCCTCGACAAGCAGAAGGAGGGCAAGAAAAAGATGCGCCAGTTCGGCAAGGTCGAGATCCCCCAGGAGGCGTTCATCGCCGCACTGAAAATGGATTCTGATTGACGGCCGCCCCCACCCTCAGGACGGTGTCTTGCGGTTGCGCCCGAAATTGGCCTCAGCGACTTCCTGTCCGGCACTGACAATCGAGCGGCGGATAGCGCGCGTACGCGTGAAGAGATTGAACAGGGCATCGCCGTCGCCCCAGCGGATGGCCCGCTGAAGCACGTTCAGATCCTCCATGAAGCGCCCCAGCATCTCAAGCACCGCGTCGCGATTGTTGAGAAAGACATCGCGCCACATGGTGGGGTCGGAGGCGGCAATACGCGTGAAGTCGCGAAAACCGCCCGCCGAATACTTGATAACCTCACCCTGGGTGACAGTCTGCAGATCATCGGCGGTGCCGACAATATTGTAGGCGATTAGATGGGGCACATGGCTGGTGATGGCTAGAACCAGGTCGTGATGGCGGGCCTCCATGATCTCGACCTCGCAGCCGCAGCGATGCCAGAACTGCGTCAAAGTCGACAGCGCACCCGCATCGGTACCTGCGACCGGAGTGAGAATGCACCAGCGGCCGTCAAACAGTTCAGCAAATCCCGCGCCCGGACCAGACTGTTCGGTGCCGGCAACCGGATGGGCCGGAATAAAATGCACGCCTTCAGGCACGAACGGCCCCACGTCACGGATGACGCAGCCTTTCACCGAACCGGTGTCGGACAGAATGGCTCCACGCTTCAGATGTGGCGCGACCCGCTCAGCCAGCCCGCCAAAACTGCCAAGCGGCGTCGCAAAAACCACGAGGTCCGCGTCGGTGACTGCAGCTTCGATGTCAGAGTGGACCGAATCGGCAAAGCCAATGGCTTTGACCTCTGCCAGCACCTCGTCACGTGCATCATGGACCGCTACATGAGCGGCAAGTCCGGCGCGGCGAATGGCATGGGCAAGCGACGATCCGATGAGACCGGCACCGATCAGGGTCACTTTGCTGAACAGAGGCTGCGGATCGGCACTCATCCGCCCGCCTTTCCAAGAAATCTGCGCAGGGCCTCAACCACGAGGTGGTTGGCCTCTTCACTGCCAACCGTCAGGCGCAGGCAATGGGGCAGATCATAATTGGCCACCGCGCGCAGAATAAGACCTTGGGACGACAGGAACTGGTCGGCCTTGTCAGCTGTAAACGCGCCATCGGCCGGAAAGTGGATCAGAACGAAATTGCCGGCGCTGTCATCGACACGCAATCCAAGACCGCGCAGCTCCTGGGTAAGCCAGGCAAGCCATTTGTCGTTATGGTCCAGCGCCCGTTCGAGATGGGCGCGGTCGCGCACTGCCGCAGCCGCAGCAGCCTGCGCCGGTACCGAGACGTTGAAGGGCCCGCGGATGCGATTGAGTGTGGCTGCGACATCTGCCGGACAAAAGGCCCAGCCGACACGCAGGCCGGCAAGTCCGTAGACCTTCGAAAAGGTGCGCGTCATGACCACATTGTCGAACTGGGATACGAGTTCGATGCCACTTTCATAGTCATTGCGCCGGACATATTCGGCGTAGGCTGCATCGATTACGAGCAGCACTTGCTCGGGCAGACCCTGATGCAGCCGCCGCAACTCCTGGCTGGACAGATAGCTGCCGGTAGGATTGTTGGGATTGGCGATATAGACGAGACGGGTACGCGCATTCACCGCCGCGAGCATGGCGTCAACATCGCAGTGCAGATCGCGCTCGCCTACGGCGACCGGCACTGCCGAATTGGCCAGCGTGGCGATGCGGTAGACGAGAAAGCCGTGCTGGCTGAAGACAACCTCATCGCCCGGACGCAGATAGGCATTAGCCAGCAGCGTCAGAAGCTCATCCGAGCCGTTGCCACAGACGATGCGGTCAGGATGCAGCCCGTGGGTTTCGGCAATCGCTTCCCGCAGCAGACGGGCACTGCCCTCCGGATAGATTTCAAGGTGATCGGCCGCCCGCAGGAACGCCTCGCGCGCGGCCGGGCTTGCGCCCAGAGGCGATTCATTCGACGACAGCTTGAACACGCGCGCAACCCCGGCAATGCCGGCACGTCCACCGACATAAGGCGAAATCTTCAGAACACCGGGGCGGGGCGAAAGTGTCATGGACGCAGGTCCTTGTCCGGGATTTGCGTGTCGGCATAGCCGCCAACAGCGACCGCGCGCAGGATCGATTCTCCGCCCGCCGTCAAAAGGGCAGCGATCCGCGAATCACCTTCGCCGACAAAATCGCGCGTTTCAACCAGCAGCTCGCGACAGTCGCTGCGGCCGCCCTCCTGGCCAGACGCCAGTATGCGGGCCTTGATTCCCACTTGCTTGAGCAGCGACTGAAGACGGGTCCGGCTCAGTTCCTGACTGGTTTCCACGAACAGAACCGAGATGTCGGCACCAGTCGCTTCCTGTTTGATCGAGCCGATAGCGTAGGCGTCAGGATAATCGAACCGTCCACCATCACGCTTGAGCAGTGGCAATCGGGCGATGATGCGCGGACCACCTTCGCCTGCAGCAGCCAGCTGCGCCCACCACGGCGAAACATTCTCTGCGCTTTCTGGAAACGGCACCACGCCACAGGACAGACGGTCTTCGGCACAGGCATGGATGACAGCCGACGCGCTTGGATGGCCAATCACCGGCAGGGTGGCGCCAAAATAAAACCGGGCAAGGTCCCAGAAGGCGAGTGCATTTTCGCCGGCATAGACATGAACGGAGAAGTTGCCCTCGCCGGCAAGGCTGGAGATCTGGATTTCACGCCAGATGCGCAGCGCCGCACGCAGCGGAAAGCTCCCCCGGTGACGGGCGACAAGGCGGCGCACCGCCGCTCCGTCTGCAGCCGGACGCAGGCCCCAGGCGGAGCCGGCCTTGTGCTGCAACGCCTCCACCGCAGCGGCGCGCTGCATCAATAGGTTATGTATCTGCTCGTCGATGGCAAGAATGTCGGCGACGGAGCTAGAATTGGGCGGTGCCATTCGAAATGTCAGTATCCAACCATCGGTGATGCGCGCGGCACGCGGCGCTGGCGCCGGCCTCTCTCAGCCCCATCCGGGGCTGCCCGCAGCTGCGCGCGGCAAAAGCGGGCCGTATTGATAGAGGCGTCGGCCCAAAAAGCAAAGCGCCGAGATGCCGCTTGGCGTTGACAGAGGCCGGACCACGGGCCCATCAGACTGATCTTGCCAGCGCGGACAAGGATCCATGGCGGACGCAACCATTCCACACACTGGACTGATCCTCCGCCCAAACTTCAGCCGCGGGCTGGCGGCACCTGAGGCCGACCCCGGTCAGATCTGCCGCCTGGCCCAGCCCCTGGCACTGGATTGCGGGCGCGTGCTCGAGGGCTGTACCATCGCCTACAAAACCTATGGCACGCTCAATGCGCAGGCCAGTAATGCCGTGCTCATCTGTCACGCGCTCACGGGTGACCAGTTCTGTGCCAGCCAGCATCCGGTCACCGGCCGCCCGGGCTGGTGGGAACTTCTGATCGGACCGGGAAAACCGGTCGACACGAGCCGCTTCTTCGTCATCTGCGCCAACGTCATCGGCGGCTGCATGGGCTCGACCGGGCCCTCCGACTGCGACCCCGTGACAGGCCGGACCTATGGCCTCGCATTTCCGCTGATCACCATCCGTGACATGGTGCGCGCCCAGGCTCTGCTGCTCGATGCTTTGGGCATCGACAAAGTGCTCTGTGTCCTTGGCGGGTCGATGGGCGGCATGCAGGTGCTGCAATGGGCATCAAGCTATCCGCAGCGCGTGCTCTCTGCCATTGCGATCGCCACTGCTGCACGTCATTCGGCGCAGAACATCGCCTTTCATGAGGTCGGACGTCAGGCCATCATGGCTGATCCGGACTGGCGGGATGGTGCCTATGAGGACGCAGGCGTACGGCCGGCCAAAGGCCTTGCCGTCGCCCGCATGGCAGCGCACATCACCTATCTCTCGGAAACAGCCCTGCAGCGCAAATTCGGGCGCAGCCTGCAGAATCGCGAAGAATTTTCTTTTGCATTTCGTCCCGATTTCCAGATCGAAAGCTACCTGCACCATCAAGGGCAGAGTTTTGTCGAGCGCTTCGACGCCAACTCCTATCTCTACATCACGCGGGCCATGGATTATTTCGATCTCGCTGCCGATCATGACGGTGCATTGGCTGAGGCCTTTCGCGGTTCAAAGACCCGCTTCTGTCTCATTGCCTTTTCCAGCGACTGGCTCTTTCCACCGGCCGAAAACAAACGCATCGCCCATGCGCTCAACGCGGCAGCCGCCAATGTCAGCTATGTCGAAATCGAGACCGACCGTGGTCACGACGCATTCCTGTTGGACGAGCCGGAGATGTTTTCCACGGTCCGCGGCTTCCTCAATGCGGTGGGCGCACGAAGAGGTCTGTCATGAACGGTTGGCGGCCGGAACTGGCGGCTATTGCAGCGATGATCCCCACAGGAGCCCGCGTCCTCGACATCGGCTGCGGCGACGGAGCGCTGCTTGAGCATCTTGTCCATGCCAAGAATGTCGACGGGCGCGGCATCGAACTCTTGCAAGTCAATGTCAATGCCTGTGTCGCACGCGGACTTTCGGTGATGCAAGGCGACGCGGACACCGATCTTGCCGACTACCCAAGCCAGGTATTCGATATCGCCATCCTCAGTCAGACCATTCAGGCAACCCGTGCACCCGCATGTGTGCTTGAACATCTTCTGCGCATTGCCCGCGCCTCGATCATCTCGCTGCCGAATTTCGGACATTGGCGGGTACGACTGAACTTGCTGATTGGCGGACGCATGCCGCGCACGGCCTTGCTCAATCAAGCCTGGTACGAGACGCCCAATATCCATCTTTGTACGCTGTCTGATTTCGTGGCACTGGCACACGACAAAGGTGCAAAGATCGATCAGGCTCTGATACTGGATGGTTCGGGCCGCACACGTCCGATGAGGCGGCACGCGTGGAGCCCGAACCTGATGGCGGATGGCGCCATCTTTCTCCTGCGCGGGAGCTAGCTTTTGGCGCCCTGCTTCAGCATCTTGAGTGCTACGTCATAGTGATGAATGCCAAGGCGGTAAAAGCCGCTCATGCATTCGCGCAGGGCCTCGCCACGCTTAAGACGCACTGCGGAAAGATCGGCCGCATCCGGGTGCTGGGTCATGGCCTGTGACAATTCCTGTGCTTTGCTCTTGCAGGTCTGCCAGTCTGCGTTCTGCGCCTGAGCCGCGCCTGTTACCACGACAAGAGCAATGAGCGCTGCGGCGCCGCTGAGGATATGTGATTTCATACGATGTGTCCTTTCTTGAACCTGAGCCAAAGCTCCGGTGTTCAAGGAGATAGGAACACTCCACGCGCAGTAGCAGGCATGTAACCCGCAAAAATGTGCGGCAGCGTATCAACGACAGCGTGATCTTCTGCAAATGCACGGCATTGCGGGCTTGCAACGAGTTCGGCCCTGACTGCAGACGTGATATGCAAAGTCAGCGTGGCTGTGTGATTAGCCCGAGACGCGCGCCGGCATGAAGCGTCTGCGTACGGTGGGCGCAAGACTGGGGGCACCGTAAAGCGTCTTGCGCGCTTCCACTACATGTACGCCCGCAAGACCCGGCCACAAACGCTGACCGATGCGCGTCCAGCCCCTTCCCGTACGCACGAGACGCCGGCCCGGCAGCGGCGGAAACAGCAGGGCACAATCCCAGCGCTCGGGCACGAACAGACAGTCTCCGAGCACGCGGGCGAGTTGTGCCGCGCTAAACGGCCGCCCCTGGGCAAACGGGGAAGTCTCGGCGAGTGACCAGGGAGAGCGGCGGTTGGGCGCAATGATCAGAAGGCGCCCCCCGGGCTGGAGCACCCGCCAGATCTGGCGCATCAGGGGCCGTGTCGCATCGGCTGACTCCAGCGCATGGATCATGAGAATGCGATCGAACAGAGCATCGGCGAAGGGTAGCGCATCTTCCTCCCCCAGGACCGACAAGACCCGTCCGGAGGGCCAGGCGACCACGCCCTGTTGCGCCGGCATCATCGCGATGACCCGTTCGGCCTCGCTCAGGAAGGCGCGCAGATACGGCGTCGCAAAGCCATAGCCAAGAACACGCTCCCCATGGACATCGGGCCACAGCGCGCGCACGCGCCGCAGGATGGTGCGACGCGCCACCTGCCCCAGAGGTGTTTCGTAGAAATTTGCCAGCTCGCCCGCGTCGATCTGCATGCAACCTGCCTACTCCCACGCAGGATGTGGTTCAACGGGTCGGCACGGGCTGCTAAACAGAACCTGCCGCGGCAAGGAGAATCCTGATGCCCCTGAACGTCGAACTCGTACCCTGCCTGACCGACAATTATGCGTATCTGATCGAAGAGCCCCAGACTGGACTTTGCGCGGTCGTCGACCCCTCTGAAGCCGAACCGGTACGCCGCCAGCTTGCCGGGCGCAAGCTCACCCACATTCTCAACACCCATCACCACCCGGACCATGTGGGCGGCAACCTTGAACTCAAGGCACAGTTCGGCGCCGAAGTGGTAGGACCGGGCATGGATCGCGCCCGCATTCCGGGGATCGATATCGGTGTCGATGAAGCCAGCGGCTGGCAGTTCGGCCGCATGAAGGTCCGCGTCCTCGAAATCCCGGCCCATACCCGCTCCCATATCGCGTTCGTGATGGATGGGGCTGCCTTCACCGGCGATACCTTGTTTGCGATGGGCTGTGGGCGATTGTTCGAAGGCACGCCCGAGATGCTCTGGCGCGCCATGGAAAAGCTCATGACGCTGCCGGATGCGACCAGGATTTATTGCGGCCACGAATATACGCTGAACAATGGACGCTTTGCCCTGTCCCTGGAGCCCGACAACGCCGCACTTCGGGCGCGTATGGCCGAGGTCGAGCAGCTGAGGGCCAGATCTGCGCCCACGATTCCGTCAACCATGGCACTCGAAAAGGCCACCAATCCGTTTCTAAGACCCCACTCGGCGGAAATCCGTCGCACTCTTGGCCTCGAACAGGCCAGCGACGTCGAGGTCATTGCCGAAACCCGCCGGCGCAAGGACAGCTTCTGAGCCCGGCTACTCGACGCGCCGGAACTCGCCGCTCTCCTTGTCCAGCCACTCGAGCTGGCCATTGGCGATCCCGAAGCGGGCACCTTCAAGCTTGAGCAGGCCCTTCTGGACGCGTTCGGCAATAAAGGGAAAGCTCATCAGGCGCTCAAGGGACAGCCGCACGCCTTCGCGCTCGGTGGCGGTGTGGCGGTCACCGTCTTCATGCGCACAGCGTGCGACTGCCGGCTCCAATAACGAAATCCATTCCGAGAGGAAGGGGGTCTGCGCGGCCACTTTGCGGTCCAGCGCGGCAGCGATCCCCCCGCATGTGGCATGGCCCATCACCACGACGCTGCGGACCTTAAGCTGGAGCACGGCAAACGCGATCGCCGAAGAGGTGCCGTGGTAGCCATTACCCTGTTCGAAGGGAGGGACAATATTGGCCACATTGCGCAGGACGAAGAGTTCGCCAGGACGGGCGTTGAAGATCAGCGCCGGGTCGGCCCGGCTGTCACAGCAGGAAATGATCAGATATTCGGGAGATTGTCCGTTGGCGAGTTCCTCATAGAGGGCGCGCTCACGTGGCCAGCCCGTCTTGCGAAACTGACGATAGCCTTCAATCAGCCGTTCCATTCTGCCCTCCGGATCCTCTCGGGGGGCGAACGCTAGTCAATTGCAGCGCGATTGGCCAGCGCGTCAGGGCCGCATGAAGACATAGTCTGCGTCGGGATCGAGGTTGTCGGCGGCGGCAACGAGTTCCGCACGCACATCGACAGGCGGGCGGTGGCGGACATACTCAGCGATCACACAGGACAGCATGTAGCGGGCAAGAAGTTCCGGCGCGATATCCGAGGCCATAGCTTCCGCCAAAGCCGCCCTGAAATGTGTCTCGGCAATCTGTCTGGCACCCATCGTCAAGCCCCCAGCGGCGTCGCACCTCGCCTAGTGGAGTGCAGGCACCTTCGCCTTGCGTCACATCAATGGGAGGCGGCGTTTTGCCCACCGGAGCCGGCTACGGTGTGCGCAGCCCCCCTGACGACGGCAGCGCCCGTGTCGGCCACGGTCCCCACAGCATCCGCGCCAACCCCCACGGCTGTGCTTGTCACCTCGGCCGCAGCACCAATCACCGAGCAGCCTGCAAGGGGCACTACGAGCAGCAGAACAATGGCCCATACCGATTTCATGCCCGCCCCCTGATATCGCAATCAAGCATAGCCCATCGCCAGGCAATGCGAAATCCACGAATACCGCTTGACGAAGGAGGGGCGAAACGCTGCGATGCGCCTTACCTTTGGGGGGTCCTGTCCATGAACGCAATCAGCTTTGGTGGCCTGTCGAGCGAACTGTCGATGCTCGCCGTGGCCGTAGTGCTTGGCCTCATTCACATTCTCCTGGCAGCGCATTTTGTCACCGCTGAACGTGGTGTCGCCTGGAACATCGGCCCGCGCGACACGAGTGCGCCGCTCACCGGCAAGCTTGCGGGCCGGCTGCTGCGCGCCCAGGAGAATTTCAAGGAAACCTTCATCTTCTTTGCAGCTCTGGTGCTCGCGCTGGCTGTGACCGGGCGGCATTCAGTGCTGACGGTCGACAGCTGTGAGCTGTATGTGGCGGCCCGCATCCTCTATCTGCCGCTCTACGCACTGGGAATTCCGGGAGCGCGTACACTCGTCTGGCTCGCATCACTTCTCGGTATTGTTG
>JAGWRJ010000225.1 GCA_028869725.1 Alphaproteobacteria bacterium
CTGGGCCGCGAAGGCGGCGTAAGCGCTCGGGTTGTCGATGGCCAGATGTCCCGTGGCCGTGGATCGATGGCGACATCGTGCGGATGGTGGCACGGGGGGAGGGCAGGGAGTGGGGATGAGACGGAGCGAGTTGCTGCGTCAAATCGGAACCTGGCCCTGTTTTGGGTCAGCAGTCATTCGGGAATTGCTTGGCGAAGTCCACGATGATCTTTATCCCATCAGCTACGGTGGTCGGCGGAGCTTTTCTCGACGGGTAGTGTGCTTTCCAAAGCGCCCGCACGTCGGCGAAGCGGGGATCGCTGCGGTGGATGCCGATCGCAAGGCTGCCGCGTTGTTCGCCTTGGTGGCTCACCGGAACACGCATACCGACGACAAAGCCAAGCCAGCGGTTTAGCGTGCCGAGCCAACGGTGTACTTCTATCGGGCGGCTGAAGTCGAAGAAGAACACACCATCGACGACCAACGAGTCGGTCTTACTTACCGCGATTTGGTTCGGGTGGTCATCAAGTTCAAAAAGTTGCACTGCATCTGACTTGAGTCCTAATGTCGCAGCTCACCGGGTCATGCAAGCGGGGGGGGGGGTATGCTTTCAAATGCCCAGTGGGCGGCTGGTTTGGCGGTAATCCAGTCATTTGCTCACGGGCAATCGGATCGGAACGCGGAACGTAAGCTTCCCTGCGTAACCAGTGCTACTGCCACTCTCGCCCTTAACACCTCCGCCCACCACGGCGGCTACGACACTGAGCTTGGCTTCGGAGCCTGCTCGTTTGCCCGATTTCACGGTCACTTCGAACTCGACGCTCGTGAACTCGCTGATACCCGTCTCGATAGATTTATAGCTCTGGCGGACAGTGGGGACGATGATCCCCTTCGCAGTCTTCGCCTGTGCATCGGTCACGCCGGCGATGATGTCCAGCAATGCAGTCGAAATGAAGTCTCGGAGGTCCATATCGTCCTAGAGCATCGCCATTGACGCCGAACACCTATGAGTAAGCAGAGCCGCGATGCGGTTTCAGCCTGAATTGTTAGGCTACGACCAAGCCAGCAAGCAGCTCGATCCGCGCAAGGTATGCACGCATATTTGCCTTGCTGTGCGTTGGAATGCAGCCGTCGTTGTACAGGAAGATTTCGTCAGAGTTGTTCTTACCCGCGTATGAAATTTTTGCTGCCTTGGCCTTCGTGAGACCCTTGAGTTTGACAAGAACTGGATGATCCTCGTAGATGACATGGTCGCGGGTGAAGAATCCGACGGGCTTGTATTCACGATTGAGTACAGCGTAACGCCCGTCAGGCTGCTTCCTGATGCAGTAGGGTAGGAATACAGAGCGAAAATCCCCAAGCGGCATAATGTTTTCCTCCGTGGCCAAGCGAGAAGTAGAGCCCGGAACAGGGGTATAGCGCCGGATGTTCATCTTCGTGCGCCGTGGTGTCAATCGGAAAAATCTTCCTCCGATCAGGTACTGGGGTTGTGGCTGCCGTTGCCACGCTGGTCTCGGCATGGGCCTGCATATTACGTAGTTAGGGGGTGATGTCTCGCCTCCCCAAGCCTGGAGGGGCAAATGCCTTGGCGCTCGGTGCCCCATGCATCGCCTCGCTCCCCGACGGTGCCCGCAGCCGGCGGGCGCACGGATCGCTCCGCTTGGCGCCACTCCCGGCTTGCAGCCCGCCCCCTCCATCGGCTAGCATCATGTACTAACGCGTTAGTA
>JAGWRJ010000226.1 GCA_028869725.1 Alphaproteobacteria bacterium
ATTCTGATCGATGACATGCACTCCGTTGAGGCACAGCAACTCAGCGCGCTGATTGGTGCGCTGCATCGGATCGCCCAGAGTGGACTGCCCGTGGTCCTGATCGGTACTGGCTCTCAGATCTTGCGCCGTCGCATTGGCAACGCCAAGCCGTACGCAGAGCGAATGTTCGAGTTCGTCGATCTTGACGGATAGACGCCCGAGTGGTGCAGATTACCGTCGTGGCGATGTCTGGACCAAGTTGGTTACGGGGGCGACCGGCAGGTGTTGGCCGGGCTGCGACCGCAGCCGCCGCCGGCCATCTCGTTGGTCAGACCTCTGTTTGCTCGGCCATCTCCAAAGCGTCATCCACCTCGATACCGAGGTAACGTACCGTGCTTTCCAGCTTGGCATGGCCAAGCAACAGTTGGACGGCGCGCAGGTTTTTGGTGCGACGGTAGATCAGGGATGCTTTCGTGCGGCGCATTGAATGGGTACCGTACATGGCGGTATCCAGTCCTATCTCGGCCACCCAGCGGTGGACGATTTGCCGGGCTTCGCCAGCTCCCGCCGCCAGCGGCTCAGGACGTTCGCGTTGACACCCAGCTCCTGGGCGACCTGGCTGACCGATGCCTGTGGGCGACGCGTCAGCTCGACGGCTTCACGCTTGAACTCCGCACTGAACCTTCTTCGCTTTGCCATGACACTCCTCTCCGCTCATGATGAGCTTACTTGGAAGTGTCCGTGGAATCGGGGTAGAACCCGTGCGCCGTCGCAGATGTGAGCGGCGCTGGCAACTCCCCAGTTCGAGCCGGTGTGGTCAGTGACTACCGGCAGCCAGGCGAGCAGGGATTCCGACTGTCCACGGGAACGACAAAAGCGACTGCCACTATCGACTCAAAGCGGCCCCCAAAGTGCACTCTGACCTGGGTTTTTCGCTGCATTGATCTGTCAGCCCGCACTCGGCGGATTGGCCCAACCGGCTGCCGCATTCATACCAATGCGCTGCCGTTCGAGGACGATTGTTGCGTGATGGGTTAGCAACGCCTGCACAAGCTCCGCTTTGTTTGGGTCGTTAGATGTTGATAGACGTTCAACGAGCTCCGCCATCTTGCCTGTAAAGCCAGAGTCTGCACCCGCATCAGCCATGGCGGTGCGCATGGCAATCATTTCGGGACGCGAGGAGAGCATCTCGATCGCAGTCTTGTTGAGCTCGTTTTGCCACCCTATGATTTGCGACTTGATTTCTTGCAAAGTTCTTTCCGCTGCGACTGCTTGTTGCCGAGCATTCCACCAAAAGAAAACTGAAAGTGCCAAGCTTGCGAACGCGACGATTTGGTCGATGCTCATTAACCTTCCCTATGAGGGTTAACGCTGAGTTAAGCGGCTTGCGGTACGAGTATCCGCTTGGACGAACTGTTACGCGCAGACTGATGTTTCACCTGAAATGCCGGAGTTGGGTTAATACTTGCCCCACTCATTACGGTCTATCTCATCTCGCGCAGCTTGTACGAGCACCTCAACGATATCCACTCCACTGGCACGACCATCGGAAACGACTTCGGCGCTTGCCGAGGCGAGCAAGCTAAGGCCCTGGCCGCTTTTTGAGATGTAGACACAATGCTCGCCGGTCTCGATGATGCGATAGACGGCCAACTCGTACTTGGTTTGGTGTGCTTCGTGAACTTCCATCCGTACAGAATTCATGTGCGTAAACATGCAAGTACCCCGATCGAGCGCATAACGCCGAGTCAAGCGGCACGCTTTTTGCGCATCCGCTTGGACGAACAGTTAGACCGCGCCTACTGCCGTAGGTCATGAGTCAAGCCAAGCTACTCCAAGGCTATACAACACGGTGTACGCGAAGCTCACGCAACCATATACCGCGAACAGGACGATATTGACGTTTATGGACGCACGATCCGAGAACCACCACAGAACGCAGAATGTGAGCAGAAACCCGGCAACCAACCTGAAGATACCTTGTAGGCTACCAACAATGTCGTGTAGCAAGTTGTCCATGGGACGTGGCGGTCGGCATTTTATGCGCTTCGCCGCATACATGATTGCAGCCGCAAGCACGCTTACGCTAAGCGAGTACCACAGCAAGTAGTGCCCAGGCAACATTGATGTGGCAGCTTGGTTGAGTAGAGGCACGCCTCCCCACCAGTATGCGACAAGGATTGGAAGCCCCCCAACGACGAACGATGAGACAATCTCGTGCCCAATGGTACGCCAAATGTGCATGCGTCTTGCCCCCTATTGTTGCCACGCGCGGACTAACGCCAACTCCACCCCAATTCTGGTGTGTAGCTCAGATCGTCGCGCTAGCTGTTCCTGCTGTCAATCGGGAAATGACCATGCGCAATCGGTTACCTGGCTGATGGTCGTGGCTATCGAGTGCACGTAGATGATAACTATTATGCGGCGCGTCGAAGATGCTACCAGCTATCAAAGACGGTCCGGGGCGGTAACGGCAGGAAAAGGCTTTGATCCGCGCACTTGACCCTTACCAGATATCGTTCGGATCAATGTAGGCGTCCTTTATTGCGTGTGCGATCCCCGCGTCGGGATCTTCAAGAAATATCGGCTGCAATACGCGGTTGCCCTTCTGGACCAGCTAGGGCCCATGTCGCGCCATGCAGCCAGAAGGCTCGGTGCCAGCCACCTACATCCATATCCGCCTGAAGTCCGGGTGCAGCGCGAGCGCGTTCAACAGCTCTTTGACGCGCGGATTCAGGCGGCGATCCGGGAGGAACTTGAAGTCCGGATACCGCCACGTATTTTCCGCGGGGGACCAAACGCCGAGCAGCTCGCCGGCGTCACGCTTGTTTTTGGCCCACTGAGAAGGGTTGTCAAACTGACTGCCATTGGCGCGACCCACCTCAGTAGATGTTGGCCAGCCGCATGCCAGCAGTTCATTTTGCGCTGCCACTGCTGCATCTTGGGATTCTGCTATTGATGACTTTGCCTTCTTCACCGGATTTCTTCCCTTGCCGCGCGTCGGCTCAGCGGTCCCCGCTCGGAGACCTCGCCCGACCGTAGACTCACCGCATCTCGCCGCGTGAGATTTGATGCAGCCTGCCGTACGCATATAGGTGTTTTCCAATTTGCAGCAATTTGAGGCCAAACATTCAATCAAATGATTAATTACGTTACACGGTTACGATTCAGTGAACTACGTATTTATACGTATTTAAATACGTTAAATGGGGTGTTTACATGAGTAAATAAACGTGCGTACAATTCATGTCAAATGGATAATAATGCGATCCAGGTTGATCGGGTGCGCGGCGTAGATGAGGTACGCCATGAATTCGAGGTCCGTGGTTTGTCAATCGCGGCTTGGGCTCGGGCGCACGGCTACTCGGCACAACTCGTGTACCAAGTTCTCGGCGGCCGAAAGCGCTGTCTGAGGGGTCAATCGCACCAAATTGCCGTGGAGTTGGGACTGAAGCGCGGGTTGATTGGCTCGCTGCAGCAAGTTGGGGCTCGAGTAGAGCCGGTCGCTTCGATCTCTGCGGTAGGCCCGACACCTGAGTAACCAGGTACTCATGTTCCGGAGGCCAGAAATAGCTTCTGCTTGGAGGGTGTCCCGGTGACAGATTGGGCGCGCGAGCACGAATTTTCTGGGCATTCCGCGTATGCGGTGCAGTTCAGAAAGCCGCGATGCACCCGCGAGCGCGGACACCAGATCGCCGTCGCGCTGGGCATGAAGCGATCCGTCGAAGAGACATCCCCATGATCATCAAAATTTCGGGCGCCAAAAATAAAACCACATGGTTAGGCCGCCCCGCTCGTCGGCGAGCGCGGCCCGTCGGCTGCCATTGCGCGGCAAATGCGCTTGTCGCCACGCTGGTCGCGCGACCTGTCCGAATGCGAAGGAGGTGGCGACTATTGACGCGCCTAGCCGCGACTTCCCGTTGCAGCTGCTCGGCGATGGCCTGCCGGACTTCAATCGCCGTCTTGGGGCCTGAATAGCCCCCCATTGCTTCCTTCAACGTGTGGGCGAGATTGCCCTCGTCGTTGTGATCCAGCGCCGCGATCAGCTCAAGCCGCACACCGAACAACCGTTTGGCCAACGACGCCACCGCCGCGCCATCGGTACCGCGGATGTCCTGGCTGAAATACTCGAGGTTCTGGCAGTAGTCGAAGACGTAGAAAAGCTTCTTGTCCTCGCCAGGCGCAAACAGATCGGGGCAAAGCCGCGTCCCGCGCCCCAGCATCTGCCAGAACTTGGTCTTCGAGCGCACCAGCTTGAAGAAGACCAAGTTAACGACCTCGGGCACGTCGATGCCGGTATCCAGCATGTCCACCGAAATCGCGATGTGCGGCGCCTTGTCCTTCGCAGAAAACGCATCGATCAGGTTCTGCGCGTACTCGGTCTTGAAGGTGATGACCCGCGCAAACTCGCCCTTGTAATGTGGATAGTTGGCATTGAAGCGCTCGGCGATGAAGTCGGCGTGTTGCTGGTTCTTGGCGAAGACGATGGTCTTGCCAATCCGGTCGCCGCCGGCCACGGTGACGCCGCGCGTCATCAGGTGCTCCAGCACCTTGTCCACGGTGTCCTTGTTGAACAGCCACTTGTTGACCGCCGCGGATTCCACGCGCTCGGGGACATTGCCTTCGTCGTCCCACTCCAGCGCGTCCCACTGATCCTTGTCCTCTTCCGAAAGTTCGGCGTAGTTGATGCCCTCGCGCTGGAACTTCAGTGGCACCGACACCGCCTTGGGCGGAACCAGAAATCCATCGCGCACGGCGTCTTCCAGCGCATATGAATCGGTCGGTACGCCGTCTTCGAGGTCGAACAGCCGATAGGTGTTGCGATCGACTTCGTCCTTGGGCGTGGCGGTCAGGCCCACCAGCAATGAATCGAAGTAGTCGAGGATCGCACCGTATTTCTGGAACACCGAGCGGTGCGCTTCGTCGATGACGATGAGATCGAAGTGGCCCACGCCGAAACGCCGCTGGCCGTCGGTTGCCTCGTCAATCAACCCCATCATCGTGGGATAGGTCGAAACGAACACGCGGCCCTCACCGTTGCCGAGTTGCTGCGTGAGACCGGTGCGCAGGTAGGGGAAAATGTGCTCGCCGACCACCTCGAACATATCGGCCGGCGCGAAGTGCTTGAAGCGCGACCAGCGGTAGTCGTCGTAAGCGCGTTTTCTGCCGTCCTTGCCCTCCGGGAAGATGCGGCGCTGAATCGGCTGCTTCAGCCGGTTGGCCTTGTTCTCCTCCAGCGTCTGCAGATCGTCCAGGCGGCGGATAAAGAGCAGATAGGTGATCTGCTCGATTACTTCCAGCGGATTGGCGATACCGCCCGCCCAGAATGCGTTCCACACCTGGTCGATGCGGTTCTTGATGTCGCCGGTGATCATTCGACCTTCTACTCCCCAACCTCGGACGTGCCAACCGCTGGTGATTGTACGGTCCTCGGTTGTAGATACCCAGCTTCGAGCCGTCGGGTATCGCGGACGGCAGCGATTGCGGGCCTTTCGCGCTGAATGTCCTGGCGCTGCAACGGTTCGGCCGCGACGCGGCCGATGGCTCCGCCGGCTTATTGCCCGATTCGAACTTTCAGCAGCGGGCGACCCAGACTCGCACTCGCGGACACTCTCTCATCCACCCAAGCCCCGATGTCCACCTGATCGACAGAACGCAGAGGTGGCAACTGCGCGACGGCCAAAGCCGTAGGCCCCGATGAAGGGCAGCGAGCCAGAAACCAGCAATTCCTGTCAAAACTGCAACCAGCATAAAGTGTCAAAAGTGACAATTTATGCTGGTTTGTCCACCGAACCGCGCGGCGATCTTGCGTTGTGAATGGGCCCACCAGGACTCGAACCTGGAACCAAGGGATTCGCGTGACCCGGGGATTTCTGCCCGGCGCGGACTATCTCTTCGCCCGCAGCTTTCGCTGGTGGGGCGCGGGACGCTCTAGCCTGTCATCAAGGGCACTGTAGCCCTCAGGTAGTCTCTGCACCTTCCGGCGGTGTACCGCCGGCTTGGCTCAGGATTGCCACCGGCCGAGCCGCTGAGGTTTCCCTGAATTCGTCCCGATCCCGTCCGCGGCTTTCGCCG
>JAGWRJ010000227.1 GCA_028869725.1 Alphaproteobacteria bacterium
ACCCTCAAGCTGATCCCTTCCAAGGTGTTGTTCCTCGACGGCGAGGTCCTCGGAATACTCGCCTTCGGGCTGGTTGGAATGCTCTGGCTGCTTCTTCCTTTCCTGGAGTGTGACCGCGTGGCGCGCTCGAAACAATGGATCACGGGACTGTCGGTGTTTGCGCTGGCCTATGTGATCGCGATGAGTGTCTATGGCTATGTTGCGCAATAACCCCAGCAGCTTCGTCGTGGCCTGCTATCCCACGGCGTTGGGCCTTCTTGCACTGGCCGCGTCCCTGGGCTACGGACAAGCCAGGAACTCGTGCATCGACTGTCACTCCATGCTGCCCGATCCACTGGGCGTGACTCAGGAGACTTTCAGTCACGATATCCATGCGCAAAAAGGGCTCACCTGTGTCAGTTGCCACGGCGGCGACGCAAGCACCGATGACGCAACGCAGTCCATGAGCCGAAAGGCCGGCTGGAAGGGCAAGATCGATCGCCGCCAGATTCCCGAACTGTGTGGAACGTGCCACTCCAATCCTGCAACCATGCGCCAGTACGATCCAAGCCTGCGCACCGATCAATTGGATCAATATCACACCAGCGTGCATGGCAAACGTCTCGCCACCGGCGATACAAAGGTCGCGGTGTGCACGGACTGTCATGGTGTCCACGATCTCAAGACCCCTAAAGATCCTCAGTCCAAGGTCTACCCCCTCAACATTGCGAATACGTGTGCCCGCTGCCATGCGGACGCGCAATCCATGAAGGGATACTCGATTCCGACTGATCAGTTCGCAAAGTACGGCAAGAGCGTGCATCATGCGGCCCTGACCGTGCAGGGGGATCTCAGCGCTCCCACCTGCACAACCTGCCATGGCAATCATGGTGCGGCACCTCCCGGAGTGGACAAGGTCCAGAACGTCTGCTCCACCTGCCACATCTTCCAGGCACAGATGTATGAAAAGAGCTCGCATAAGGCGGCATTCGACGCGGCATCCCTGCCAGGCTGTGTGGTGTGCCACGGCAACCACGACATTGCTCACCCCACCGATGCAAAGTTGGGGACAGGCGCGGGCGCGGTGTGCATGCAGTGTCATAAGCCTGGGGACGCCTGCGACCGGGCGCGGGCGGACATGTTGAGCCAGATCTCACAGCTGGATGAAGCGATCAAGAATGCCGACACAACCCTTGCGGTGGCGGAATCTGCAGGAATGGATGTGAGCGAGGCCCGCCTTGGGCAGAACGCAGCGCGCGACTCTCTGACCAAGGCCCGTGTCGCCATCCACAGTTTCAAGACGGATGTCGTGAGCCAATACGTGCAGGCAGGATTGAAGGTGGCCAGCAAGGATCTGAAGGCGGGTCAGCGGGCCATGGTCGAGCGCAACCGACGCCGCATTGGACTTGGCTTATCTCTGATCGCAATTGCCATGGTGCTTGCAGGGCTCTGGCTCTATATCCGAAAGATTGAGCGGTAACATCCAGGCAAATCCGTGGACCTTATGGCGTGAGCCGTTCAAATCGGCCTGTGTGGGGTCGCAGACGCGGCACCAGTGAATTTGCGCCGTCTGCGGGCCGCCTACCTCAGTGCCAGACCTGTCCGACAAGCTTCCGCTTCAGCGGCATCTGAGATTGCGCAATCTCGCCGAAACGCAGGCTTGTCTGATTCAGCTCTGGCGGCTCTATTCTGCCCTTAATGCGTCAATTGGATCGAGATATGCTGCTTTGCGCGCGGGATAATAGCCAAATCCAATGCCAACCAGAGCCGAAAAGAAAACTGCCAGCAGCACCGCGCCCACGCTGACCACGGTGCTCCAGCCAGCAAGGGCGGAAATTACAAACGATACGCCAATTCCAAGCACGACTCCTGCGCAGCCGCCTGAGATCGAGAGCGTTACTGCCTCTACGAGGAACTGCATGAGAATGTCGCCGGTCTTCGCGCCTACAGCCTGACGAAGACCAATTTCGCGCGTTCGCTCTCGGACGGAGACGAGCATAATGTTCATGATTCCGATACCGCCGACGATCAGGGAAATAGAAGCAATCGCCGCCAACATGATGGCAAGAATGCGGGAGGATGCAGCCTGGGCGGCGAAGATCTCCTGCATATTGCGCAACGAGAAGTCATCGTCTTCTGAGGGAGCAAGATG
>JAGWRJ010000228.1 GCA_028869725.1 Alphaproteobacteria bacterium
CTTCGAGATCTGCGGAAGGGGAGAAGTCGCAGATTGGCTGATCGTAATGCGTCGTCTCGACGAGGCGTGCATGCTGGATCGTGCTATTGTTGATGGTTGGATAAATCCGCTTGTCGTTGGGCGCTTGGCGACGCGTCTTGTTCACTTTTACCGTCATGCACGGCGTGTCTACGTGTCGCCGGAAGCCTGGATAGTACAATGGCGTAAGGAAGTCGCCGACAACTATTCGGTACTGAGAAGCGGGTGTTTTGATCTTTCTCCTGCTCTTGTGGGACGCCTGTTTCATGTTCAGTACCAGTTCATCGAGACGTGCAAATCGCTCCTGGTCCGCCGCGTCCGGGAACATGGTATTGTTGACGGTCATGGTGATTTGCGGCCCGAGCACGTTTGGCTGGGCGGCAGGATACGGATCATCGACGCGCTGGAGTTCAACGCCCGGCTGCGTTGGCTCGATCCTTTCGATGAAGCAGCCTATTTAAGCGTTGAGTGCGAGCGACTTGGTGCAGGCTGGATTGGTGAACAGATTCGCGCCGCGTTGGTGCGAGCATTGCGGGATGGTCCTTCCGAGCAATTGTTTGCGTTTTATCGCTGTTATCGCGCAACATTGCGTGCCCGACTTTCCATTGCTCACTTATCGATCCCCAATGTTCGAACACCGGAGAAGTGGAGGCCGCTGGCGCTCCAGTACTTAAGGCTCGCGATGGACGACGCACGACGCCTCGAGCGAAGTCTCAAAAGGCCAGAAGGTCCTCGGTCGATCCGCCTTGGTGGAGCCTGCAAATTGCCTCGGCCAAAAGCGGCGCACAGGGCAGTATCTCGAGCTTGGACTGAACACCTGCATCGTTCAGCCGGAATGGCGGAACAGCATCGGTAATGACAATCCGGTCGATCGCCGGATCTGCCAGGGCTTCTGCGGACCCTGGCATCATGAGTCCATGCGTGGCCATGGCGATGACCCGTTTCGCTCCCGCAGAACGTGCCGCGCGCGCTGCGCGCTGCAGTGTCCCTCCTGTGCTCACAAGGTCGTCAATCACAATTACCGTTGCATCGCGTACATCGCCGACAAGATATGTTCCGCTTACAACGCCACCGCTGCGATGCTTGTCAACAAACCCCTTGGCCACTGGGCGACCGCATACTTGTTCGAGAGTTTCGCGGAATAGTTCGGCCCGCTTCACGCCGCCTGGGTCCGGGGAGACTATGCAAAGTGGTCCTTCTTTCAGCTTTGACGCGTATTCAACGAAGAGAGGGATGGCAGTCAACGCGACTGTTGGATGACGGAAGGCATTTTCGAAGGCGGCGGGATTGTGCACGTCAAGGGTGAGGATGAGGTCGGCGCCAGCAGCTTCGAACAGGGTTGCTACGTACCGGCCAGTGACGGGATCGTTCGCCTTGGTGCGTCGGTCTTTTCGGGCATAGCAAAGATAGGGAACTACTGCAGAGACGCTTGCGGCGCCGGCATCCTTTAGCGCGCTTATGAAAAACAGGAGCCGGCAGAGCTTGTCGTTAGCGCTATCATCGGGTCCTGAGTGGAGGCTCTGAATCACATAAACGTTCATTCCGCGAACAGGTGTGAGCGGTCGGACCTTGTGCTCTCCGTCCTCGAAGCTGCGTTCTTCCAGATGGGCAAGCTCGATGCCAAGTGCATCGGCGACGGCATCGCCGATCTCCCGGCTCGCCTGGAGCACAAAAAGCGGTAGATGCTCGGTTTTCAGGCCATGCGTCGGTGTCCGGCTTGGTGACCAGATGCTGAATTCCAGGGAGCGGACATGTGTCATGGGATTGCATCACCGCCGAGCGTGGTAGACGATTGATGCGAGGTTGAAGCTGTCGCGCCGGGAAGGTCTTGACCTGGATCAGCGAGACGTACTCAGGCGAACGCTTAAGTGCGCACGAAACGTTGCAGAAGGCCCGACGCGGGGCCAAGAGGAACGCGTGTTGGCACCAGGAGGTATCCCCGGTGCCAACTTGGTCATCTCAGGTCTGGCGCTAAACCCCTATTCGGCGGCGACCACAGTGCTTTCGGTCTGACGGGCTCGATTGACGACGCGGGCAATTTCGGCGCGGCGAGCGTCATACTGGCGAGCGATGTGATCGTCCTCGTCCTGCAGCGCCTGCACGTCGGCGTCTGCATAGCCCATCACTCCCATTTTTTCGTATCCGTTGCGAACCGTTTCGCCCCAAAGTCCAATATCCTTGACGATGGGTACGATGCGGCTGAAGAGCGAATTGCGGAACCGATCCATGAAGCCACTTTCATACATTGCTGTGGCGCATTCCTCGATTGGAAGACCGAGATGACGCCAAAGCTCAATGGCGTCAAAGCGGTCGCGCATCAGATGCGAGGCTTCGAGTAGAAACTGCTCGCGCTCATCACGCTCCTTCTGGGTCAGCGTGGGGTAATAATCTCTTAGGGCGAGGCGACCGAAGGCGACGTGACGGGATTCGTCCTGCATCACATAGGCGTTGACCTGCTTGCAGAGCTCATTGGTGGCATGGTCACGAATGGTTCCAAACGAGGCTAGCGCCAGGCCTTCGATCACTACCTGCATGCCAAGATACGTCATGTCCCAGCGGGAATCGCGTAATGTCTGGTCGATGAGGTCTGCCAGTGGCTTAGTCATGGGATAGACCGCGTCGAATTTTTTAAGCAAGAGCTTGTAGGCCTCGACGTGGCGTGCTTCGTCGATGGTTTGGGTGGCAGCGTAAAATTTGGAATCGGAATCCGGAACCTGGGTGACAATCTTGGCAGCGCAAATGAGGGCGCCCTGTTCGCCCTGCATGAACTGGGACAGTTGCCAGGCCTGAAAATGGCGTCGTACCTCGCCCTTCTCGGTTTCACTCATGGATTGGAAGCAGGCGGCCGCATGAATGGGCAGAGATTCATCCGGCATGCCTTGTGGATTTAGGGGATCGAGCTCCTGGTCCCAGTCGATGCGGGTCTGGGCGTCCCACTGCATCTGCTTGCCTTTTTCGTAAAGGCCGATCATTCCGGCCCGACCTTCGTCGTAGGTCCAGTCGAAACAGGCCTGAAAGTCCTGATCGATCGTCCAGCGTGCGCCGTCGGTGGCCAGCACATAGTAATCTTTGAACTTTCGTGCGCTTTGTTTTGCCTCTTGCATAACCGCCTCCCGTTCGCGATTTGACAGCATGGCCAAAATGCGTAGTTATTGTACGCAAAATGAACCGCATTGTTGATGCCGTCAAGAGGGCAGCTGACGCTTCGCCCGACCACCCAACGCAGCATTGCAACTAAAACGTGCGCTGGGCGACTTCCTCTAGCAAAATGCGTGTCCTGAGGGCGGCGATGAGGGCGTTGACGATTTCGACGCCGGCCTGCGCCTTTTCGGCTGCGCC
>JAGWRJ010000229.1 GCA_028869725.1 Alphaproteobacteria bacterium
AAGGCCGGTGCGTGCCGTTGATACGATGACTGCTTCACGCATGAAGACATCCTTTCACTGGTATCGATGGTGTAAATGGGACGGGGCCCGTCCGCCTATTTGAGGTCCTTGAAGCCCTTGGACTCAGCGACAAGCCGTTCGAGAAGGGCTGCGGGCTTGAACGCATCGCCCATGCTGGCCTGCCAGCTGCGCATTCGGGAAAGGACTTTGTCGAGCCCGACAAAATCGCCGTAATACATCGGTCCACCGCGGTAGACCGGCCAGCCATAGCCATTGATCCACACCACATCGATATCGCTGGCGCGTATGGCCTTGCCCTCTTCGAGGATTTTGGCGCCTTCGTTGATCATCGGAAAAATGCAGCGTTCAAGGATTTCGGCATCATCGATCTTGCGCGGCGTAACACCGGCCTTGGTCCTGAACTCGGTGATGATCTTCTCGGTCACAGGCGAGGGTCTGCGATTGCGTTTTTCATCATAGTCATAATAACCGGCGCCGGTCTTCTGACCGCGGCGATCCATTTCGCACAGACAATCGCGAATGGTTTCGCTGCGCGAATTCTCCTTGACCCAGCCGATATCAAGGCCGGCCAGATCGCTCATCGCAAAAGGCCCCATGGGGAAGCCGAAGTCATAGAGTACGCGGTCCACGTCCCACGGCATGGCGCCTTCCATGACGAGCTTCTGGGCTTCGCGCTGGCGTTGGGACAGCATGCGGTTGCCGACAAATCCCGGGCAGACCCCGACCAGAACGCCGATCTTGCCGATCTTGCGCGCAATACCCATGGCGGTGGCGATCACCGGCTTGGAGGTTTTCTCGCCGCGGACCACTTCCAGCAGGCGCATGACGTTGGCTGGCGAGAAGAAGTGCATGCCGATGACGGACTGCGGCCGTCGTGTTGCGCCAGCAATCTCGTCGATGTTGAGATAGGAGGTATTGGATGCCAGTACTGCGCCGTCCTTGGCAATGCGATCCAGCCGGGCAAACACATCCTTCTTGATGTCCATGCGCTCGAAGACCGCCTCGATGATAAGATCGCAGTCGGCGAGTTTCTCGAGTTCCAGGGCGCCAGTGATGAGCCCCATCCGCCGTTCCACGTCGGCAGCGCTGAGCCGGCCCTTGGCGGCTGTGTTGTCGTAGTTCTTGCGAATGACGGAAAGGCCGCGCTTCAGAGCCTCGTCCTTGACCTCGACGATGGTCACCGGGATGCCGGCATTGGCGAAGTTCATCGCGATGCCGCCACCCATCGTGCCGGCACCGATGATACCGACCTTCTTGACCGGGATCTGCGGGGTATCATCGGGAACGTCCGGCAGTTTCCAGACCTGGCGTTCGGCGAAGAACACATAGCGCTGGGCCGGCGCCTGCGGACCGCTGAACAGCTCCATGAACAGACGGCGCTCTTCCTTCAGCCCGTCGTTGAACGGCAGATTGACGGCTGCTTCAATGGCTCGGATGTTGTGTTCTGGCGCCATGAAGCCGCGAAACTTCCGCGCATTGGCCTTGCGGAATTCGGCGAAGATTTCGGGATGCCCGCGTGCGGCTTCCACCTTCTCGTTGAGATCACGCACCTTGCGCAAGGGACGGGCTTCACGGACGATCTTGCGGGCAAAGGCGAGGGCGGCAGCACGCAGGTCACCTTCCGGCGCAAGTTCGTCGATGAGGCCGCTGGCCAGGCACTGCTTGGCGCCGACATGCTTGCCGCTCGTCACCATCGCCAGCGCCTCTTCGACGCCGACGATGCGCGGCAGGCGCTGGGTGCCGCCGGCGCCAGGCAGGATGCCGATATTGACTTCCGGCAGTCCGCATTTGGCGCTGGGGACGGCGATGCGGTAGTGGGCACACAGCGCAACCTCAAGACCGCCGCCCAGAGCGGTGCCGTGAATGGCCGCGATCACGGGCTTGGGCGCGCTCTCGATGGTGTCTTCGACGTCGAACAGGCTGGCGCCTTTTGGCGGCTTGCCGAATTCGCTGATGTCGGCGCCGGCGATGAAGGTCTTGCCCTCACAGATGAGGACGATGGCCTTGACCGCGGGATCCTGAATGGCGGCATCAAAGGCGCCTTTGAGGCCGTCACGCACCGCCGCAGACAGGGCATTTACCGGCGGTGAATTGAGGGTGACGATGGCGATGTCGCCATCCCTGCTAAGATCAGTCACTGGATTGATGGCGGTCATGCGCACCCCCGGTTAATTTTTCCGGGCGCGAGGATGCGCTGGCGGGCATCCCCAAGTCCAGCGGTTTCGAAGGATTGGTATGGTTCAGGCGCGACCCAATGCGAGATCGCTGACGAAGGGGTTAGTCTTGCGCTCCCAGCCGAAGGTCGACATCGGGCCATGACCGGGTACGAAATTGGTGTCATCACCCAGGGGCCAGAGCCGTTCCGTAATCGAGGCAATGAGCGTGTTGAAGTCGCCGCGCGGAAAGTCGGTGCGCCCGATCGAGCCACGAAAGAGGACATCGCCGACCAAAGCGAGCATGGCCTCGGGCAGATGAAAGACGACGTGACCTGGAGTGTGGCCGGGGCAGTGACGGACGCTCAGCCGCAGCTGGCCGAGTTCGACCGTGTCTTCGTCCACCAGCCAGCGGTCCGGGCGGCAGTTCTCAGCCGCAGCAAAGCCGAAGCGACTGCCCTGCTCAGCCAGGCTGTCGAGGAGAAACGCGTCCTCGGCATGGGGGCCCTCGATCGGGACCTGGAAGTGGCGGGCGAGACGGGCCGCGCCCCCCGCATGGTCGATATGGCCGTGGGTCAGCAGGATCTTCTCGATCACGACCTGCTGGGCTGACACCGCGGCGATCAGCCGCTCGGTGTCGCCCCCCGGATCGACCAGCGCGCCCTTACCGCTCTGGGTACACCAGATGAGCGAGCAATTCTGCTGGAACGGGGTCACCGGCACGATGACGGCACTGAGGGGGCTCTGAGGCAAGGGTGAACGCTCCTTTTGATCCAGTTCGGCACACTTTGCCGGTTCGTGGTGTAGGTCCCACTTAAGCCCGACCCGGCAAAATTGCGGGTTGTGTCCCGCAGGGCACAGAATTGCCGGGGTGCGGCGTTGATTGGAAGGGGCCATCTGATAAACTTGGGATCCATGCCGTATGACCCAAGATTCCAGGTGACGGCATGGGGGAGACGCGGGGTTTTCATGGTGTTGCGCAAGCTGTTGGTGGGCGTTGCCGCAGCGGCTGCGATGTTGGTCATCGCAGCTGGCGGATCAGCTCAGGCTGCCTCGGCGCGCGTGCCCGCCTCAAGCAGCCTTCCGGCAGAAGATGCCTCCAATGCCCCGCTCCTGCACCTTTCGGTCGAGGGCGGTCCGGCGCTTGGCCATGCCGGTGGAGCCGGCAGCAGCGATCACACGCTCTTTCCCATGGCCAAGGCGGCCCTGTCTCCCTATGACAGTCTGACCCAGGGCGGCAGCTTCCTGTCCGCGGCCATCCGCCTTGCCAGCAATCTTCATTTTCATATTACCGCCTCGAATCTGTCGGCGGAGCAGCAGGCGCGGCGGGCGCCCTTGGCCAACAGCCGCGCGGCCATCTCTGGTGGCTTCATGCCGGCTCAGACGACGGCCGCGCAGGCGAGCCTGACCTGGAAACTGCGGCCCTGGGCGCGCCTGTCGCTGTCGGCGGGTGAGGCCAAGGAGACTGCCGACCTCATAGGTGGTCCGGCACTGGCCACAGCGCGTACCAGCAGTATGGGACTTGCGGCCCATCTGGGGCTTGGCGATGGCTGGGTGACGACGTTCGCCTATCGTCAGGGCTCGACCCAGTTGGCGCTCAAACCGGCCTTCGCCCAGGCGCTGCAGAATGACCGCTCCTATGGCATCACGCTCGCCAAGCACGATCTGTTCTCGCACCGCGATGCAGTCGGTCTTGCGATCGTGCGCCCCGGAGACATCTATACCGGTGGCATCGACCTCTCATCGCCAATGGGTGTCGATCTGACCCGCACCCTGATTGACCGGCGTGGTCTTCTGAACGGGAGCAAGTCGGAAACGGATGTTGAGCTGGGCTATGTGACCACCTTTTTTGACGGCGCGCTCGCGCTGCAAGCCAATGCTGGCTATCAGATGAATGTGGCCGGCCAGAACGGCAGCAACGCCGTCACCGTCCTGTCGCGGGCCAAGATCAACTTCTGATCCGTCCAGGTGGCGCGCCTGCGGCGGGAAGCAAACATTGCGCCACCCTGTCCCCTCCGCTAAAACCCGCGCCACTTCAATCTTCCCTGCTTTAAGGACGCGCGCGCGATGGCCGGACCGCAATTTGTATATTTCATGAAGGACCTCTCCAAGACCTATGCGGGAGGCAAGCAGGTTCTCAAGAACATCTATCTGAGCTTTTATCCCGGCGCCAAGATCGGCATTGTCGGCGTCAACGGTGCGGGCAAGTCGACGCTGCTGCGGATCATGGCGGGCATCGACACGGAGTTCACCGGCGAAGCCTGGGCGGCGGATGGTATCAGTGTCGGATATCTGCCGCAGGAGCCGCAGCTGGATGCCGACAAGGATGTGCTCGGCAATGTCATGGAAGGCGTGGCGGCCAAGCGCGCGCTGGTTGATCGCTTCAACGAGATTGCTGCCAATTATTCCGACGAGACCGCCGACGAAATGGCGCAGCTGCAGGACAAGATCGAAGCCGCCGGATTATGGGATCTCGATTCGCAGGTCGAAATGGCCATGGACGCGCTGCGCTGTCCGGATGGCGATGCCGACGTGGCCAAGCTCTCGGGCGGCGAGAAGCGTCGCGTCGCGCTGTGCAGGCTTTTGCTCGAGGCGCCGGATATTCTGCTGCTCGACGAGCCCACCAACCATCTGGACGCCGAAACCGTGGCCTGGCTGGAAAAGACACTCAAGGAGTACAAGGGTTGCGTCATTCTCGTCACCCATGACCGCTACTTCCTCGACAATGTCACGGGCTGGATCCTGGAGCTGGATCGCGGTCGCGGCATTCCCCATGAAGGCAATTACTCGACCTTTCTTGCCGAACAGGAAAAGCGCCTCCTGCAGGAAGGCAAGGAAGCCGAAGCGCGCGAATCGAGCCTTGCCCGCGAACGGGAGTGGATCACGCGCTCTCCCAAGGCGCGCCAGGCCAAGTCGAAGGCCCGCATCAACGCCTATGAAGAGCTTCTGGCCCGCGCGCAGGAAACCCGCCAGGGACCTGCGCAGATTCTCATCCCTGTCAGCGAACGGCTGGGCAGCGTTGTGGTCGAAGCTGAAGGCCTTGCCAAGGCGTATGGTGAGCGCCTCCTGTTCGAGAACGTGAATTTCAAGCTGCCACCAGGCGGCATTGTCGGCGTCATCGGTCCCAATGGTGCCGGTAAAACCACCCTGTTCCGCCTCATCACGGGTCAGGAAAAACCCGATGGCGGGATTTTGCGCGTTGGTGACACGGTGCAGATCGGCTACGTCGACCAGTCGCGCGATGCGCTCGATCCCAACAAGACGGTGTGGGAGGAGATTTCCGGCGGCACCGACATCCTGGAATTCGGCAAGACCAAAATGAACAGCCGTGCCTATTGCGGCGCGTTCAATTTCAAGGGCGGGGACCAGCAGAAGAAAGTCGGTCAGCTCTCCGGTGGCGAGCGCAATCGCGTGCACATGGCCAAGCTGCTGCGATCAGGCGCCAATCTGCTGCTGCTCGACGAGCCGACCAACGATCTGGACGTGGAGACGCTGCGGGCGCTTGAAGCGGCACTCGAAGATTTTGCCGGCTGCGCCATGATCATCAGCCATGATCGCTGGTTTCTTGACCGTATCGCCACGCACATGCTGGCTTTTGAAGGCGAGTCCCATGTCGAATGGTTCGAAGGCAACTTCCAGGACTATGAAGCGGACAGGAAGCGCAGGCTCGGTGTCAGTGCCGACCAGCCCCATCGCATCAAGTACAAGCGCTTTGCGCGTTGACGGGTTTTGCCTGTTGGGTGACGGCGTGGGCGGGCAGCGTCCTCGTTGCTGAAGACGAGCTGCGTGCGTCCGATATCGGGCGCACGCCGTCTGTCGTCACATGGCTGACTTTTTTTCCTGGGCGGTTTGCGGGTGTTCTCTCAGGCGCTGGGTCAGCGCTTGCAGGTGCTGGGTCAGGGTCGGCACGCTGTCATTGTGCTGATCGAGGAATGAGGTGAACTGATCGCGTTCTTCGATCGCAAGCCAGACGCCAACCACACCGACGTCGATCACCTTAAAGCCGCTATTGTCAGGGACGAGACGAAAATCCACCTGGATGGGCTTCTCGTCGCTGCTGGTACTGGGCTGGACGAGATCGGTTTCGACGATGAAGTCCCCAGGCGCACGCTGGATGCCACCTTTGACCTTGAGGCGCTGACCGGAAAAGGCCGACAGCCGCGCCTGGTAGATCGCGATCGCATAATTCTTGAAGGCCTCGACGAAGTCGTCGACCTGCGCGGGCGTCGCGGTCCGCCGGCCGGCGCCCAGCGTGAAGAGGGCGGTGCGGCGGATATCGGCGAGTTCCAGCAGGAACTGGCGGAATTCGTGGCGGCGCTGGGCCTCGCTCAGACCCTTGTTCGAGAGGATGCCGAGGCCCCGGTCAATATTGACCTGCACGAAGTGCTCGGCCTGGGCGGTGGTGGCGGCGCGGGCCGAGGCAGGCTGAAGGGCTGCGGCAAGGCTCAGTATCAAGGCGAAGGCGGCAAAGCGAAGGGGGAAGGTGTGTGTCATGACAAGTCCTTACGGGTGGCGGCCGTCGAACGCAGGGGGGGGTGGCCGTGGCTATCCCAAGCTATCGCACGCCATATGGCAAGTTCATGGCGGAACAAAACTTTCCTGCGCCATTTGCCGCATTCACTAATAGGTCTTGAATATAGACATAAAGATATGTTTATATCCATATGCGTCATGGGCTGAACCATGGCCGGAGGGAACAACCAGGACAATGGACCAGCTTCTGACCATGTTGCGCGCGGCAGGCGATGCTACGCGGCTGCGCCTTCTGATCCTGCTCTTTGAGGCTGAGCTGACAGTGAGCGAGCTCACGCAGATTCTGGGCCAGAGCCAGCCCAGGGTTTCGCGGCATCTGAAGCTGCTCAGCGATGCCGGGCTCATCGAACGCTTCAAGGAAGGCAGCTGGGTCTTCTATCGGGCGGCGGATACAGGCCCCGGCGCTGAATTCGCCCGCAGCCTCCTTGCACAGACCGACAGGACTGAAGGCGTGGCACTCGCCGACGGCCGCCGTCTCAGCGAGGTGCGCAAGGCCCGCGCTGAAGTGGCAGCCGCCTTCTTTGCGGCCAATGCAGCCCAGTGGGAACGGATCCGTTCGCTCCATGCGCCTGAGAAGGATGTCGAGGACGCGATTGTACGCGTCCTCAAGGCAGCACCTCTCAGTGCCCTGCTCGATGCCGGAACCGGCACCGGACGCATGCTGGAACTGCTGGCCCCGTTCATTGCGCGCGGCGTGGGTGTGGATGTGAGTGCCGAGATGCTGGCGATCGCCCGCGACCGGCTGGCCCGCGCCGGCATCCACCACTGCCAGGTGCGCCTTGCCGATATTTTTCATCTGCCGTTTTCTGCCGATGCCCCGAGCTTTGATGCGGTCCTGTTTCATCAGGTCCTGCATTATCTCGATGATCCGCAGGCGGCGATCGTCGATGCCGCACGCGTTCTCAGGCCCGAGGGGCGCATTCTTGTCGCCGATTTTGCGCCTCACACGCTGGAATTCCTGCGTGCCGAGCTTGCCCATCGCCGTCTTGGCTTTTCCGACGCCGAGGTGTGGGGCTGGTTTCGTGCCGCAGGCCTGAGCCCACTCACCACCGAGGCAATCGCACCGGCTGCCGCGGCTGGCCTCGACAAGCTCACCGTCAAGATCTGGGTCGGTGGTCGCAAGAGCGGGCGTATCAACCTCACACAGAAAGATGCGGCATGAGCCTCAAGCGCTTGGTCCGACACGAGCCTGCCATCCAGGTCTCCTTCGAATTTTTCCCGCCCAGAACCGAGGAGATGGAAGTCCAGCTATGGAAGGCGATCCGAAGGCTTGAGCCTCTGGCGCCGCGCTTTGTCTCGGTGACCTATGGTGCCGGCGGTTCGACCCGCGATCGCACCCACGCCACGCTCAAGCGTATTGTCGAAGAAACGGGTCTGCGCCCGGCTGCCCATCTGACCTGCGTCGGTGCCTCGCGCGCCGAGATCGATGACATCGTGCGCGCCTATTGGCAGGTTGGCGTACGCCACATCGTGGCCCTGCGCGGCGACATGCCCGAAGCGGGCGCGCCCTATGAGGCCCATCCCGATGGCTATGCATCGACTGCCGATCTGGTACGCGGCATTCGCGCGATTGCGCCCTTTGAAGTGTCGGTGTCGGCCTATCCCGAACGTCATCCTGAATCGCCGAGCTTCGATCATGACATGACGCTTCTGAAGGCGAAGGTAGATGCCGGCGCGAGCCGGGCATTGACGCAGTTCTGCTTTTCCACCGACGCCATGGCGCGCCTGCGCGACGAGGCGGCACGGCGGAACATCAAAGTTGCGATCGTGCCGGGTCTTATTCCCACCACAAATATCAAGGGGATCGCGCGCATGGCGACACGCTCAGGCGCCAAGGTGCCCGACTGGCTGCTCAGCCTGTACGACGGTCTTGATCACGACCCGGAGACGCGCCGGCTGATCGCCGCCACCGTTCTCGTCGAACAGGTCGAGGAGCTGTCCGCCAGAGGCTTTGATCAGTTTCACTTTTATACACTCAACCAAGCCGATCTCACATACGCCGCCTGCCGCATACTCGGTCTGGGTGACACCGGGACGGAGCAGAAAAGGGACGTCGCATGACCCGCGCCGAACGCATATCGTGGATGAAGGCCCAGGCGAAGGAACGCATTCTGGTACTGGACGGCTCCTGGGGCGTGATGATCCAGGGCTACAAGCTCGCCGAGGAAGACTTTCGTGGCAGCCGCTTTGCGCAACACGCGCATGACCTCAAAGGCAATAACGACCTTCTGACGCTGACCCGTCCGGACATCATTGAGGATATCGGCCATGCCTATCTCGAGGCCGGTGTCGATATTCTGGAGACCAACACCTTCAATGCGACGCGGATCAGCCAGGCCGATTACGGACTTGAGGATCTGGTGCGCGAACTCAACCGTGAGGGTGCCCGTCTGGCGCGCGCAATCTGTGACGCCCACGCGACGCCTGCGCGCCCGCGCCTTGTCGCCGGTGTACTTGGCCCCACGAACAGAACCGCTTCGCTGTCGCCGGATGTCAATGATCCGGGCTTTCGCAATGTCACCTTTGACGACCTCAGAACCACCTATCTCGATGCCACACTGGGGCTCATCGAAGGCGGCGCCGATCTCATCATGATCGAAACGGTGTTCGATACCCTGAACGCCAAAGCCGCCATCTTTGCCGTCCAGGAAGCCTTCGAGCAGACTGGCATCGAACTGCCGATCTGGATTTCCGGCACCATCACCGATCTGTCCGGACGCATGCTGACCGGTCAGACCCCAGAGGCCTTCTGGCATTCGGTGCGTCACGCCAGGCCTTTTGCGATCGGCCTCAACTGCGCGCTCGGTGCGGCCGAACTGAGGCCCTATATCGCCGAACTGGCGCGGGTCGCAGACACGCTGGTGTCAGCCCATCCCAATGCCGGCCTGCCCAACGCCTTTGGCGGCTACGACGATACGCCTGAACACATGGCCTCGCTGATCGGCGAATTCGCCCGCTCTGGCATCGTCAATATCGTTGGGGGCTGCTGCGGCACTACGCCCGCACATCTGAAAGCGTTCGTCGCCGCGGTAGAGGGCGTTCCCCCAAGGCCCATCCCCGAATTCCCGCATCACCTGCGTCTGTCCGGTCTTGAGCCGTTCACGCTCACGCCAGACCTGAATTTCGTCAATGTTGGTGAACGTACCAACATTACCGGGTCGGCCAAGTTCAGAAAGCTCATCGAAGCAGGAAATTATGAGGCGGCACTCGATGTTGCCCGCGCCCAGGTCGAGAACGGCGCCCAGATCATCGACGTCAACATGGATGAGGGGCTGATCGATTCGGAAGCGGCGATGCGGCGTTTCCTGTCGCTGATTGCTGCCGAGCCCGACATTGCTCGCGTGCCGGTGATGATCGACAGCTCCAAATGGAGTGTCATCGAGGCCGGCCTCAAGGTCGTCCAGGGTAAGCCGATCGTCAATTCGATCTCGCTCAAGGAGGGCGAAGAGAAATTTCTCGAGCAGGCAAAACTGGTGCAGCGCTACGGGGCGGCGGTCATCGTCATGGCCTTCGACGAAAGCGGCCAGGCCGACACCCAGGCCCGCAAGGTCGAGATCTGCACGCGGGCCTACCATCTCTTGCGCGAGCGTCTCGATTTTCTGCCCGAAGACATCATCTTCGACCCCAATATCTTTGCCGTGGCGACCGGCATCGAAGAGCACAATGACTACGGACACGCCTTTCTCGAGGCGGCGCGCCAGATCCGCGAAAGTCTGCCGCATGTGCATATCTCTGGCGGAGTGTCGAACTTCTCATTTTCGTTTCGCGGCAATGAGACCGTGCGCGAGGCCATGCATTCGGTATTCCTCTACCATGCCATCAAGCTCGGCATGGACATGGGCATCGTCAATGCCGGACAGCTCGCGGTCTATGAGGACATCCCCTCGGAATTGCGCGAAGGCATCGAGGACGTGCTGTTCAACCGGCGCGACGACGCCACCGAACGGCTGCTGGATCTTGCCCAGCGGTTCCGCAACGACTCGGCTGGCGCCAAAAGTGAAACCTCGCTCGCCTGGCGCAGCGGCACGGTCGAGGAGCGCATCAAATACGCGCTGGTGCACGGGATCACGGATTTCATCGTTGAAGACACCGAAGAGGCACGTCTTGCGGCCGAGCGGCCGCTACATGTCATTGAGGGTCCTCTGATGGCAGGCATGAATGTGGTGGGTGACCTCTTTGGCGCCGGCAAGATGTTTCTGCCTCAGGTGGTCAAATCGGCACGGGTCATGAAGAAGGCCGTGGCGCACCTCTTTCCCTTCATGGAGGCCGAGCAGGCCCAAATGAAGACCAAGGAGCCGGCGGGAAAGATCGTGATGGCGACCGTCAAGGGCGACGTCCACGATATCGGCAAGAACATCGTTGGTGTGGTGCTGCAGTGCAATGGCTATGAGGTCATCGATCTTGGCGTGATGCAGCCGGCGCAGTCCATTCTTGAGGCTGCCCGCAAGGAGGGCGCCAATATCATCGGCCTCTCCGGTCTCATCACCCCGTCTCTCGATGAAATGGTCCATGTCGCCAGCGAGATGGAACGCCAGGGGTTTGATATTCCGCTGCTGATTGGGGGAGCAACGACAAGCCGGGTGCACACAGCGGTCAAGATTGCCCCATCCTATCGGCGCAATCAGGCGGTCTATGTCACCGATGCGAGCCGGGCGGTGGGAGTGGTCTCGAACCTCCTCAGCAAGACCCAGAGCACCGAATTCGCGAACACCGTCCGCCTGGAATATGAGGATATTGCCAAACGCCATGCCGCCGGACGGACGCAGCAGCGCCGGCTCTCGCTCGGCGAGGCGCGGGCCAATGGTGAGACGCTGGATTTTGCCACCTATACACCGCCACGCCCTTCGTTCCTCGGACTGCGCGCGTTTGCTGATTATGATCTGGCAGAGCTGGTCGACTATATCGACTGGACCCCGTTCTTCCGCACCTGGGAACTGGTGGGCCCCTATCCGCAGATCCTCGACGACGAAAAGGTGGGCGAGGCGGCGCGAGGTTTATACCGTGATGCCCGTGCGATGCTGGACAGGATCGTACGCGAAAAATGGCTTACCGCGCGCGCTGTGATCGGCTTCTGGCCTGCGGCGCGCGATGGCGATGATATCGTGCTCTTTACCGACGACACGCGTAAGACAGAACGCACCCGGCTGCATACCCTGCGTCAGCAGATGCCGCGCGAGACAGGCCGGCCCAATCTGGCGCTCGCCGACTTCGTCGCGCCGTTGGGCAGCGTTCCCGACTATATCGGGGGTTTTGCGGTGACGGCGGGTCTGGGCGAAGAGCAGCACATCAAGCGCTTCGAAGCGGACAAGGATGATTATTCGGCAATTCTTTTGCGCGCACTTGCCGACCGCCTCGCGGAAGCCTTTGCCGAACGCATGCATGCACGTGTGCGGCGTGAGTTCTGGGGCTATGCCGCGGATGAAGGTCTCTCCAATGCCGATCTGATCGCCGAAAAATATCGCGGCATTCGCCCGGCACCGGGATATCCGGCCCAACCCGATCACACGGAAAAGCAAACGCTGTTTGCGCTGCTTGAGGCTGAACAACAAGCGTCGATTCATTTGACTGAATCGTGCGCGATGATCCCGGGTTCGTCAGTCTCGGGACTTTATTTCTCCCATCCGAAGGCGCGCTACTTTGGTGTCGGCAAGATCGAACGCGATCAGGTTGAGGATTACGCCCGACGCAAGGACATGAGCATCGAGGTATGCGAACGTTGGCTGTCGCCGATCCTCAATTATGATCCGCGTGCGCGTTCAGCTGCCTGAGATCGTGACGGTTGCCGCACGCCACTGAGGCAGTCAGGGGCACGTCGCCGGCAGGAAGTGCCGGCGCGTCACCCCATGCTGTCTCAATGAACGATGCCGACGATGACGGCTGCCAGGAACAGGAATACTGCACCGATCGCCAGAAGCTGCAACTCGCGTAGCATGGGAGCCTCTTCTGTGTCCGTTCTGCCTGCCAACTGTGCCGCGCTCTGGCGGAACTGAAAAGAGTGTTTTGCGCGCAGAGCATGCGCAGGCGCTGCTGCAGCGCAGTGCCGGAAAATCCCTGTGCGTGCGCTCGTTCCAGTAAGGAAGGCGGTCGATCCTGACGCAGTGCAGGATAGCTTATGCTAAGCCGAAGCCACCGCCACCTGGGGTTTCGACGATGATAATATCGTCTTTCTTCAATTCGGCGCTGTCACGGCCTTGCAGAATTTCCACCGTGCCATCGCGGCGCAGCACCGAGGTGACGCCGCATTTGCCTTCACCACCACCTGCAAGACCGAAAGGATGGGTCTGGCGCCGTGTGGACAGGATTGACGCCGACATGGCTTCGTTGAAGCGGATACGGCGTATCACGCCATCACCGCCGCGGTGGCGTCCGGATCCGCCCGATCCGGCACGCAGCGTGAAGGATTCGAGCAGAACCGGAAAACGCGCCTCGAGAACCTCCGGATCGGTCAGACGCGAATTCGTCATGTGGGTGTGTACCGCCGATTGGCCGTCGAACTCGCGCCCGGCGCCGGCGCCGCCGCAGATGGTTTCGTAATATTGATACCGGGCATTGCCGAAGGTCAGGTTGTTCATGGTGCCCTGGGATGCTGCGAGCACGCCGAGCGCGCCGAACAGGGCATCGACGACAGCCTGGCTGGTCTCGACATTGCCGCCGGCCACCGCGCCAGGTGGGCGTGGACTTAAGAGCGTGCCGTCGGGAATGCGGATATCGAGCGGCTTGAGACAGCCGGCATTCATCGGAATGTCACCCTCCACCAGGCAGCGGAAGACATAGAGCACTGCAGCTTTGGTAACCGAGCGCGGGGCGTTCAGGTTGTTCGGAGCCTGTGGGCTTGTACCGGTAAAGTCGATCTGCGCCTGACGTCTTTGTCGGTCGACCGTGATGCGGACCTTGATCTTGAGACCGTCGTCCATCGGCATGAGGAATTCGCCATCGCTAAGGGCTCCGATCACCCGCCGTACGCTTTCTTCGGCATTGTCCTGGACGTGGCCCATATAAGCGCTGACTGCGTCGAGACCGTAGCGGGCGCACAGCCGCACAAGCTCCTGCGCGCCCTTGGTGCAGGACGCGGCCTGGGCTTTCAGATCGGCGATGTTCTGATCGGGATTGCGGGCGGGAAAGGCCGAGCTCGCGAGGATGGCACGCATCGCCTCCTCCGCAAATCGGCCCTGATGGATCATCCGTGCGCCGTCAAACAGCACGCCTTCCTCATCAATGTGCTGTGAAAAGGGCGGCATGGATCCTGGGGTGGTGCCGCCAATGTCTGCGTGATGACCACGGGCGGCGACGAAGAAGGCCCGCTTTGCCTCGACAAAAACCGGCGCCACAACCGTGATGTCGGGCAAATGGGTTCCGCCATCATAGGGGGCATTGGTGACGAACATGTCACCTTCACGCATGTCGGGATGCTTGCGCAGAACGGCGGTGACGCAGTCGCCCATCGATCCCAGGTGTACCGGCATATGCGGGGCATTGGCGACGAGGCCGCCTGCGCTGTCGAAGATCGCGCAGGAAAAGTCGAGGCGCTCCTTGATATTGACTGAGGATGCGGTGTTTTGGAGTGTCGCTCCCATCTGTTCGGCGATGGCCATGAACTGGTTGGCGAAAACCTCAAGGAGAACCGGATCGACGTCGGTGCTGAGAGGCGTAAGACGGGCTGGCGCCACGGTGCGCTCGAGAATGAGATCGCGGGCGGATGTGAGGCGCGCGCTCCAGCCCGGCTCAACCACGATGGTCTGATGGGGTTCGATGAGAAGTGCCGGACCTTTAATCCGGGCGTCATGCGAAAGCGCATGGGTGTGGTGGATTGCGGCCTCATGCCAGGCGCCCTGGGTGAAGATCCGTGTCTGTGCGCAAGGCTCGCCGCCGCGGCCTGCGTCCACTGCCATGTTCAGGCTGCGTGCTGGCGCGTCATCGTTGTGTGCTTCGACTTCGAGCGATTCGGCAATCAGCTCCCTGCCGTCGAAGCCAAAGCCGTAGAGCCGTGCATGGGCCGCGCGAAAATCGTCTGCCATCTGCGTGAAGGAGCTGAGGGCAACGGGCAGGGCGGTGTCGCTGCCGGCATAGCGAATATGCACCTTGGCATCGGCACGGATGTGCTTTGCTCCTTCAAGGCGAATCTCCTCGGCGCAGGCTTCGCGCATGGTGGCAGCAAGGCTATTGATCTCGTCAATGCGTTCGGCAGTTAGTGTGCCGCCAACCGCGCTTTGGCGCAGGCTGCGCAGACGGGCGCGCTTCATGCCGTAAGCCGACAGCACCCCGGAAAAGGGATGGATGAGGATTTGGGTGATGCCGAGTGCGTCGGCCACCAGACAGGCATGCTGGCCGCCCGCGCCGCCAAAACAGTTCAGCACATAGTCGCGGGTATCATAGCCCTTGGCGACAGAGATCCGCTTGATTGCGGCGGCCATGTTTTCCACGGCAATGCGGATAAAACCGTCGGCAACATCTTCGGCTGTGCGGCCATCTCCGATCTGTGCGGCCAGCGCCGTAAATCCGGCGCGGACTACGTCCTCATCGAGTGGCTGATCGGCACGGGGACCAAAAATCGTCGGAAAATAGGCGCCCCTCAGCTTTCCGACCATCACATTGGCATCGGTTACGCACAAAGGCCCGCCACGACGATAGCAGGCGGGGCCGGGATCGGCGCCGGCACTTTCGGGCCCGGCGCGGAAGCGGGCGCCGTCATAGCTGAGGACCGATCCGCCGCCCGCAGCCACGGTATGGATCGCCAGCATAGGCACGCGCAGGCGTACGCCGGCAACCTGGGTTTCGTATTCGCGCTCGTAGACGCCATCAAAGCGCGACACGTCTGTGGAGGTGCCACCCATGTCAAAGCCAATGGCCCGGACAAAGCCCGCTTCGACTGCGGTTTCTGCCATCGCCACGACGCCGCCCGCAGGCCCCGACAGAATAGCATCCTTGCCGCGGAAGAAATCCGGAGCAGCGAGACCGCCATTGGAGGTCATGAAGGTGAGGTGGACATCCGGCAGGGCGCGGGTGATCCGTTCGGCGTAGCGGGACAGAACCGGAGACAGATAGGCATCGGCCACTGTGGTGTCGCCACGAAAGACGTATTTCATGAGCGCGACAGTCTCGTGGCTCACGGAGATCTGGGTGAAGCCGGCCATTCGGGCCATCTCCGCCGCGCGCTGCTCATGGGCGGGAAAGCGGTAGCCATGCATAAACACGATGGCGATGGCACAGATGCCGTCGGCGCGCGCCTGCGCCAGCTGCCGGGCAAGGTCGTCCTCGTCGAGAGAGGTCAGCACCGTGCCCTCGGCGCTGACCCGTTCGCCCGTCTCGATCACGCGTTCGTACAGCATGTCGGGCAATTCGATATTGAGGGCGAAGAGCTTGGGGCGGTTCTGATAGCCGATGCGCAGCTGATCGCGAAAGCCGCGTGTCGTCACGAGCGCGACGCGTTCGCCCTTGCGCTCGAGAAGGGCGTTGGTCGCCACAGTTGTGCCCATGCGCACTTCGCCGATCCGACCGGGCGGAATGACCGCGCCCGAGGCCAGCCCGAGGCAGCGCCTGATCGCCTCCAGCGCCGCGTCGTCATAGGCCGGATCAAAGGACAGGAGTTTCAGTGATCTCAGCATGCCGTCGGGCGCTTCAGCGACGACGTCGGTAAAGGTGCCGCCCCGATCGATAAAAAAATTCCACAGTCCGGACATGACCAGGTCAACTCCACGTGCGTGTGCCCCAAAGCCGGGGCAGCTTGCGAACTTACGCATCGCATTTTTTGGGGCGATGGCCTAATGCTTCGACATGTCAATCTGGGGAAAATTGGGCGGTGCAGCTGCGGGGCTGCTCGCCGGCGGACCGCTTGGTGCACTTTTGGGTGCTATCACCGGACACGTGCTGATCGACCGCGGCACGGCCGTTGATCCGGATCATCCCGGGATTGCCTTCACCATCGCGATCATTGCGCTGTCGGCCAAAATGGCGAAAGCCGATGGCACTGTCACCAGGGATGAGGTTGAAGCTTTTCGTCGGATTTTCCGGGTGCCGGCGCAGGAAGAGGCCAATGTCCGGCGCATCTTCAATTTTGCCCGCCAGGATACGGCCGGCTACGAAACCTATGCCCGCCAGATTGCCAGCTTGTTTCGGGGGCGGCCGTCGATCCTGGAAGACGTGCTCGATGGCCTGTTCGAAATCGCCAAGGCAGATGGTGTGCTTCATCCAAGCGAGTTGCGGTTTCTGGCGCGCGTCGCCGACATTTTCGGGTTTTCTCCGGATGCCTTTGCCCGCATCCGCGCCGCACATTTCGGCCCCGACGCTGCAGATCCTTATGATGTTCTGGGTGTTGCGCCTGACGCGTCCGATGAGGAACTCAAACGCACCTATCGCCTGCTGGTGCGTGAAAATCATCCCGACAGCCTCATTGCCCGCGGCGTTCCCGAAGAATTCGTGGCTCTGGCCAATGAGAAGCTCGCCGCCATCAACGGCGCCTATGAACGGATCCG
>JAGWRJ010000230.1 GCA_028869725.1 Alphaproteobacteria bacterium
GGCGGCCAAGGCGCGCGAAGCGATGTTGGCCCGCGCCCGCGAGCGGCTGCCGCAAAACGATCCCGAAGTCGCGCGCCGTCGTGCCGAACGCACTGCGATCGCCGCCGCCCGCACCGAGCGTCAGGCTGCACGCGAAGCCGAGAAATGCGCTGCCATTGAAGCGCGCGCTGCCGAGGCGCGTGCCGCCGAGCTGGCCGCCGCCGAAGCCCTCGCCCGCGAAGAAGAAGAGAAGGCCGTCGCCAAGCGCGCCGAACTGGACAAGCTGGCCACGCTGCTCGCGGATCAGAAGGCCGCGCGCGACGCGCGGTATGCCGCCCGTAAGGCACGCCGCAAGTAACGAGCGTGGCACCTATTCAGCAGCCACTGACACGTTGTACAAAATATCCATCAGGCTAAATGGGGTATCGAGCGCTGAAGCTCAGCTGTTGTCCGATTCCGTTGAAAAGCTCTCCGGTTGCCGCCGCGGCGCCCGGTACTCCATGATCATTCCGGCGTCAAGCCTTCAACGGAGTCGCCCCAAGGCGGACAGATTGGCATTCTGACGACGCTTCAACGCTGTCAGAAGCTTTAGCGGCTCGAGTTGCTCGAATCGTTACTGAGATCAATACCCCCTCAAGGGACAGACCATCTCTCTCTGCGGATGCACAAAGTGGCTGATCTACAGGTAGAGCGGCCAGCCTACCATGAAGGGCACGTCCAGCTTTGAATTGGCGTTAGATGTGGGCGCTACGGCCGAGATAAGCCTCGGATCTCGAAGAGTTTCACGCCAAAGTGCCTGGCGTCAGCCCGATGAATCATAACCACCAAACTGTTGTAAAATGTCCGATCCTTCGAGAAGTCTGTGAACAATTGCGCAAACGCGCGCGTAACCTCTGCCCTATCGCCGATCGCGCCGTGTAAGGTTTCTCAGTCGCGAAAATGCCCTTGCGGTGGAAGCGGCATCTCAGGTCCGGCGCCGACCGCACCAAGCGACGGGATCGCAACCGGTGCAACCGGTCCGCTGATACCTGGATACTGAGCGCCAACCATGGCGTCGCTGGTACAGCCTTGGTCCGCCGACGCCACATTGGAGGATTTGTCACCCTGCATACTGCCGTTCTGCATGGTGCGGGTGCTGCCACCTGCCAGTGTCTGGCAGTTGTCCTCTGCAACATTCACGTCAGAGGGTGCCTTTGGCGTAGGTGCGATCTGCTCCTTCACGGGCGCGCGGTCGCGGCGCCCTAATTTCGCTGTCATGTCCGAAGACGCATGCGACGTAGCCTGCGGCAAGCTTGGCAGAAGCACTGCGGGCTGACGGATGTATTGCGGCAGCGTCCCCGCTGCATCCGGGATATAGGCGCCCCCGACAGTGGCCGGCGCTGGCGAAGACGCAGTTATTTTTGTCGGTGCCCTGGCACCTTCGTTGAGAATTGGCACCACCGCGATGAACGCCAGCGCCAGACAGGCTGCGCCACCGAGGACCCCATAGGTGCTGGGTCGCCAGAAGCGCCTTGCCGGCCGCTCTGCGCCAAGGCGTCCGGCACGCGTCTCAGGCGTCGGTTCAAGCGAACCGAGTGCCGCCGCCAGCAGGTCTTCCGGGGCCGCAGCAGCGTTTTGCGTAACCCTGTCGAGGAACTGCCAAGTGGCCTCAAGATCCTCGCGCTCGCCTGCAAGCTGCGCCAGGTCCGCCTCAAGGGCACGTCGGTCCTCGCCGTCAAGCGCCCCATCCAGGAAGGCTGCAAGCCGGTCGCAGGGATCGCCGCTTGCGGAACTGGCCGGTCCGTCGGCACGACGCAATTGTGCCGCCAGTTCAGCGCGTTCTGCGGCATCTACTGTCGGCGACGCAACCGCTGCTTCCTCGAGGAGGCGCGCCAGATGTTCCTCCAGGCTGTCAAGACGCACGGTCCGGATACTCCTTTCCACCCTTTATGACGGACGCGCGCCAATTTTTGACCGCCAAATCATCCGCGATAGCATCTCTCAGTTTTTTCATGATGCGTTGCTTGAGTTTGTAGATGTCATCAACCGGGCGCTGCATGAGGGCTGCGATCTGCCGGGCCGGCAGCATCTCGGTCCTGCTGAGGGCCACTTCCAGATAGATCCGTTCATCATCGCAGAGCCTGGACGCTGCATCACGCAGCGCCGTCAGTGCCGCTTCGAGCAGCTTCCTGTCGTCATTGTCAATGGAAACATCTTCAGGCGATGCGCTTGCACTGCCAATCAACGCGTCCGCGGCGTCGTCCGTCATGGCGGAGAGCGACACCGTGGCGCCATTCCAGCGGCCATTGGCGCGCGCGTCCTGCGCAAAACCGTGCACGGCTGCAACCGCCTCTTGCACCTGGGCCCGCGTGGGCATGACACTGAAACATCCCGTCAGGGCGATCTCGAGCTTTTCCGGATCTGCACCAACGCCCTGCCAGGCCATCAGCTTGAACACCGCCTGTTCCAGGTTTCCGAGCCGTGCCACTGCGGCAGGCAGGCGACGACGCGGTGCAACCACGCGCAGAAAATCGATCAACAGGTGATCTGCCGTGCGCAGCACGAAGCCCGTAAAGCTGCCGTTGCCCGAATAGCTGCGCAATCTGCGGTAGCCGTCCGCAACAAAAGCCGTACAGACTTCCTGGTACGCATCCTGCCGCAAGTCTTCATAGGACGATCCGCTCAAACGCCGGCGCACAAGGCGCTGCAGATCAGCGGCAAAGAACTGCTCGAACGACTTCCAGCCGCGTTCCTTGTCTTCCTGAAGCAGCCGGAGCACACGCACGGCGAGGATATCGCGGACGACAACGGCGACGTAAGTTTCCACGCGGCCACGACCTGAATAGCCGCGCAGTCGGGCAAAGCTGTCGGCTGTGAGGATCGAAACCACATCTTCGAATGCCGCGCGCGCCTCTGCGCCGTCACCGGCAAGAATAGTGCATGATGTCCAGATAATTCCGGAGATCCGGCGCAAAAGCTCAGCCTGCGCACCGCGATCTCCCGCAAGCGCTGCGTTCAGGCTCGATGCAAGATCCTTACCCCCAGGCAAGTCCCGCCCCCGTTCCCCCACACAGGTTTCGGCACGGGGATAAGGTACTCGCAGGACGAAACGGATTGAAGCCTGATTATCGGCTGGCCCGCACGATCTACACGTGTGAACTGTAAAAGGCCCGGAAAATTGTCTGCGGTTAGCTTCGCGTGTCAGGGATGGGGTTGCTGTGGGATCCGGTCACAGCGCTGCACTGCGTCATGGTCATGCGTAGAGCAGGCCACCGCGGCGTTTGGAACGGCAATCGCGGGCTGTGGACGCTCAGCCGCACAGGGCTCGCTTTCGCACGGACCGGCGGGCAGAGTGACCACAGAGCGTGGAAGCCCGTGCGGAAAAGACGGCAACGGCCTAGGATCGATCGGCCCGGGATCAATCGGCCCGGGATCGATCGGCCCGGGATCTATGGGCCCGCCATACTCCTGCGCAAAGGCCGGCGTGCTGACGGCCACCGCCGCGCCTGTCAATAAGGCGCATATCAGGATCGGACCGAGCCCAATTCGGGGTGTGGAACCTGCCTGTTGCTTCATAGCTGCCTCGCACCTTTGAACCTTTTGTCGCTCTGCCCCACCTGAGCTGAGCCCATCTGCAAATTATGACGGCCACGTGCCGGATTTTAGCGATAGCTTGCCTGCCTGCACCGCGGCACTGGTCTTCGCCTTGCAACGGCCGCGCGCTTACGCCCAAGACGCGTGCGCGCCTTGCCCGCAAGTGCAGCCAAACCGCATCCCCCATATCTCCCGCAGGAAAACTCAGGGCCGTACCGTCTAAAGGTCTAGAGGCATCGTCCTGGCTCAGGAGGAGATGATGACAAGATCCGACGCAAACCCTGCATCCAGTCGCGGACACAGAAAACTCCGGACAACGGCATACGCCCTGCTCATGGTGGGCATGGGGCTGTGTGCGACGGCAATGCCAGCCGCCGCCGGCTGTGTGTATCCCTCGCTGCCGGATCTGGATGGCCCGCCCCAGCCGGTCCCGGGCATGATTAACCCGGTCGACCCGTCAGGTTCAGTCTCACATGTACTCTATCAGGCAGGCCGTGTTTATGTGTTTCGGATCGGCTGCATTGTCGGGCCTCCGCCGCCCCTTCCTCCTTGCTCGCCTGCGCGCGGTAACTGCTTTTTTCCCATCGCACCGCCAAGCCCGCCCCAGTCGGGGCACCACAAAGACCACAATTGCGGCAAGGAGCCGTTGGCATCTTCCCAGCACAGACAGAAGCCGCAGTGCGGCTATCACACGAGCGTCTTTTCCGGCAGCGTCCGCTTTTTGAAAGCGCAATGGACATGAACACGCTGTTTGCGCCACACGCATCACCGCGCCGGTGAGCAAGAGAGGACATCGCCTATGCCTAGAGAACACTCCCTACACGGCACGCGCGCCTGCACCGCAGCGCTCCTGCTCGCTTGTGTCATGTCCTTGCCTGTGTCGGCTGCGCCAAAAGCCCAGACCCAGGTGACGCCGACAGAGCGTACCCACGCGCAGCAGGAATACATGATCGGGATGCGTGCGTACCGTCGCGGCGACTGGCCTGTGGCGTTACAACATCTGCGACAGGCGGCCAAACTGGGAAGTACCAATGCAATGGTCGCACTTGGCGACGGCTATGCCTATGAGGAGTTCGGTAATGACCATACCCGGCCCCTGGCGATCATCCTTTATCGCGCTGCCGCGCACAGGGCCAATCCCGCCGGAATGGAACGCCTGGGATTTGCCTACCTTTCGGGCGCGTACGGGGCCCATCAGGATTATGCCAGGGCCAGAGTGTGGCTGCGGCGCGCCGCAGCCGGAGGCAATTCCGATGCGATGGTCCTCATCGGCAACATGTACTGCACCGGAAACGGTGTGGACGAGAACCGGCATACAGCGCGTATCTGGTATGCCCGTGCCGCGCGCGCCGGCAACAGCGATGCCCAAGCCTATTGGCGCGACCATGCCCAAAGTGCGCTGCGCACCAACTCCCCTCCTGTGCCGGGTATGTTTCCAGGACCCTGCATGACCCGCCAGCCGGACGTACTTGGCACCATGGGCGGCCATATTCGGCACGTTCCACTGCCGCGATAGTCGCGACCGCGAAGGCAAAGCAGACGTTCGAGAAAGAATGCGAAGGAGAGAAGCTCACCGCCGCGCAAGATCAACACGCTCAAGCATGACCGATGGCGGGCAGCGCGGAGACCCAACATAACGCAGCGCTGCTCGCCATCGCTCGCATTCACCGAACTGATCGCATGAGCCGATCAGCATCGTGTCGAAAGCGCTCGGCAGCGACAATTGCTGTCCGAAAGGCTGATTCTGCGGGTGCAATACCACTTCGATCATCAAGCAAGTAGACGTTCACAATTGGGTCAACATCGCTACACGTGATCACTTGGACCGAAACCGCGAATGCTTTTCGCGCGCGCATTTGCTTCGCGCTCAACACGCCGAGTAGCGTTCCCCCCGTCTTACCAGCGAACGCGCCGCCAACAAACCCACTGATAGCCGCACTCAA
>JAGWRJ010000231.1 GCA_028869725.1 Alphaproteobacteria bacterium
CAGAGGTGGTGGGCGGTGGACGCTATGCCCAGTGGCTGGCGGGTGTATGTGCACTTCTGTCGCCCTATCTTCTGATTTCTGGGGTGCTGTTCATCACCGACCTGTTTCAGGCGCTGACCTGGCTCGGGCTTGTCTGGGTTCTGGTCCGTATCGAGCAGACACGTAATGAGCGCTGGTGGATCGTTGTTGGCCTGATTACGGGCTTCAGCCTCGAAAGCAAGTACTCGATCACATTCTTTGTCCTCGCGCTGATCGTAGGTCTTCTGGCAACCCGCGAGCGCAGCTTTCTGGTCCGCCCCTGGGTCTATCTTGCGGCCCTGATTGCGACGGTGATGGTGCTGCCCAATGTCCTGTGGCAGCAGTCCCATCACTGGCCATTTCTCCAGCTCGGAGCGGCGGCTGTGAATGGCAAAAACGTCGTTCTATCTCCGCTCGAATTCTTCGGGCAGCAGTTCTTTCTCGCGGGCCCTCTGGGCATGGTGGTGGCGCTGTGTGGTCTCCTCGCAGGTGCGGTCAGGCCCCCTCTCGCCACAGCCCGTGCCCTCGCCATTGCCTGGGCGGTGGTATTTGCGCTGTTCGTCGCACTGCACGGCAAAGCCTATTACCTCGCACCGATATATCCTGCGCTCATGGCCTTTGGTGCGCAGCGGATCGAGCGGTGGCTGAAGAGCGCCTGGGTGAAAGGCGCCGTGCTCGCAGCTGTCAGTCTTGCAGGCATTGTCATCGCTCCGCTCGCCCTCCCGCTGCTCCCCGTCGGCCTGTTCGTCCGCTATGTGCACACCATCGGTATCATGCCGTCCACCGGTGAACGCCTGAAGACCTCCGCCCTGCCGCAATACTTCGCGGACATGTTTGGCTGGCGGCAAATGGCGGCCAAAGTTGCGAAGGTTTACTGGTCGCTGCCGCCCAAAGAGCGGTCACAGGCGGTTTTCTTCGGCAACAATTATGGCGAGGCCGCCGCCATCGACGTGTTCGGACGTCGCCTCGGCCTGCCGGCGGCGATCAGTGGCCACAACAACTACTACCTGTGGGGCCCACGCGGTCACAATGGCAGCGTGATAATCATCATTGGCGGCAGTACCAGGCATTATCAGGCGCTGTTTCATTCCTACCATGTCGCTGGCTGGATCAATGCGCGCTATGCCATGCCTTACGAAACCGACCGGCCAATTTATGTCTTGCGCGGGATGAAGGTGCCGCTTCAGAAATACTGGCCCCAGGTCAAGCATTACGAATGAGCAAAGCGTCTGGCCTGCGCTCAGAGCGTCCGCGGTTGCCTGCGGCCTCACCGGTTACTGTGGCCCCTCTGGATACAAGTTGGTAGAAGTAGACGACGTGTTGAATCAGGAAGTGACGTGTGGCTGCTGATTGGAAGGGCGCGGACACATTGAGCGCAGCCCATCAATATGTTCGTTCAAGTCATCTGACAGCGGATTCCACATCGGATCCAAAATAAAATCTATGCCTTCACGCCGTGCAAGCTTGGCTGCTGGTACAAAATCGGCGTCTCCAGCAATCAGAATTATCTGATCAACTTGCCTCTTGTATGCTACCGACGCGATATCGAGGCCTATCTTCATATCTGTTCCCTTCTGTCTGACTTCATACTCGAAGTCATGGTCGGTCAGGGACTCGAAAGTTCGCTTTTTGCGCAAGATCGCCCGCATGACATGCGGCTTTATACGCCACCCGCCAAAATCCTGAAGGCGTCCAAGGCGGAGTGCGACCTTGCGGAGGGACTTTAGCGCCTCGTGGAATGCCAGCCTAAATCCGGCGGTGTGAGTCCGACTAAAGTCAACACTTTGGCCGCTCAATGGGTACTGCAACTTTTTTGTGAGTGGGGGGCAGTCATAAACAAAAATCCGGTAGAGGTCGCGCTGTTCGGCTCCATCGCGTTGCGATAGATGGCTGAGAGACATCTCGTGCAGAGTTCGGGCGATCACTGCCGGATCGTTCTGGTCTTTTGTGGGGTAAACTTCCGGAAAGCGCTTAAGGAAAAAACCCGCGTCCACGAAAATTCCAGTGGCCATCTTAAGACCCTACCTGATTTAATTTTCTAAACCCTGCAAGGGTGCCCGCGGGATCGGCCTTCGACTGGATCTGCGTTCGAAGACGTACTGCCGCGGGCAATATGGCGCATATATAATATAAATTGCATTTGAAATCAATGCATTCCCCGTATTGAGTGCATCGGCATGCTGCAGTCAGAGGTCGCGGACCGCGTCTCGCCGGCGGTTGCATTTGACGATCACTGTTGCGTGCCCGGCAAATGCCGCCTGAGGAAATGTGGTGATGTATCCCGGCGCCCATCAAGTTCTTCGCTTATGGTACGCGGTGGTTGTCGGTGACGCGGATGCACACGCGCCAGACTGCCATTACCGTCGGTCCCGCCTCCGCCGAAATCGCCGCACTCGAAAACCGTCAGACAAAGGCCATGATGGTTTCGCTGCCTGCAGCGACCCGTTCGGCGAGCATCGGACATTCCGGGATCATGCGCTCCATCCAGTAGCGGGCTGACACCAGCTTGGCTTTGTAGAAGTCGGCATTGCCCGTGTTGGCGGCGAGTTTGGCCTGCGCAACTTTTGCCATGCGTGCCCACATCCAGCCCAAGCAGACGATACCCATCAGACGCAGATAGTCGACCGCACCGGCACCGGCGTCGTTGGGATTTTGCATGGCGTGCGATGCGAGCCACATGGTGGCCTGCTGCAGGCTGGCAAGGCCGCGCTCGAGCGGGCCCACAAATGGGGCCATCGCCGCATCTGCCTTGTTTTCGGAAATAAAACCGCTGATCAGTTGGAAGAGGGCCATCGGTGCAGCCCCGCCCTTGCGCGCGAGCTTGCGCCCCACAAGATCCATGGCCTGCACGCCATTGGCGCCTTCATAGGTCTGGTTGATGCGTCCGTCGCGCACGAACTGTTCCATGCCATTGTCACGGATGTAGCCATGCCCGCCCCAGACCTGCATGGAGAGGTTGGCCACCTCGTATCCCATGTCGGTGAAGAAGGCCTTGATCACCGGCGTCATCAGATCGGACAGAAGTCCTGCAGTGTCCTTGTCAGCACGGCTTGAACTTGCCACCGTCATGTTCATGGTGGTCCACATGGCAAGAGCACGGGCACCTTCGATGAAGCTGCGCCCATGCAGGAGCATGCGCTTGACGTCGGGATGGACGATTTCGAGATCGGCTGGCTGGTCGGGTTCGGCGGGACCGGTGAGGGCACGTCCGACGCGCCGTTCGTGCGCGTAGGCATAGGCATTCTGATAGGCAACTTCGGCAATTGAAATGCCCTGGATGCCGACGCCCAGACGGGCTGCATTCATCATCCCGAACATGCCAGCCATGCCTTCCGAGGCGCGGCGCTTTTCGCCGGGCTTCGGCGGCGTTGGCTTGGGTCCGAGGCGGTATGCGACCGCGTCATCGAAATTGAGTACGCAGGTCGCCTGCGCCTTGATGCCCATCTTCTTCTCGATGCCACCGGTATTGACGGCATTGCGCG
>JAGWRJ010000232.1 GCA_028869725.1 Alphaproteobacteria bacterium
GACAGGACTGACTTGTCACTGCGCTCCATTTGGCCCCAATCATTCTGGCGATCGGCGTTTGAGGCGATACTCGACACAAGCTTCTTCCACATGGCTTCATTGCCGAAGCGGCGGGCACAGATCTCTGCCAGTCTCTGGATGTGTGGCTCGCCTTCAAGTTGCGATGGATCAAGTTCCCAAAGCCGGACAAAGGCCGCGTTGTTAAGCTTGAGACGCCCATCGGTACCAAATACGGCCACCGCTTCCTGCAGGGTATCGAGCGTGGCCGACTGTGCCTTGATCAGCGTGTTGTAGTTGGTTTCCAGCGCAAAGCGCTCGCTCATGTCCTCGTATAGGAATATCAGTCCACCAAAGGGATGCGGCTGGGCAATCACGCGCAACGTGCGGCCGCCAGGGAGATGCCACTGCTCCTCGGGAAGAAATTCGGTGCCACGGCTGTAGAGGGCCAGTCGTGACCGCTTCCAGCTCTGGTAGTCGCGTTGTTCGGGAAGCTTCCGCATTTCGCGAAGCTGATCGAGTATTTCCCCATCCGATGGTCGAGTGTCCAGAAACTGCTCACTTAGGTCCCACAGCTGTGCAAAGGCCTGGTTGTAGAAGGTAAGCTTCTGACCGGCATCGAAAATCGCGACCGCTGTGGTCAGCCGATCAAGCGTTTCGGCATGCGCATCGATATGCTGTTGTAGCCGGGCCTCAGCAGCTGACAGTTCGGTGACATCGATGGCGCTGCCCACGATCTGTCCCGTTGTCAGGGGGGTATGGGTGAATGCCAGAGCGCGACGCTGCCCGGCAATTACGGCAAAGCGCTTCGCTTCCAGAACCTGGCCATCAGCACGGGCGGTACTGGCGAGGTCTCGTTCGGATTTGTCGAGTGCAGTCTGCTGAGCGAGGGCGTCGGCGTCCTCTGCGAGGCCAACTGCGTGCAGGAACGCCCGGTTACCCCAAACCAGTGAGAGGGTCTTGTCTCGAAGCCATACCGGAATGGGCAGCGCATCGAGAACTGCGCGAAAGTCGAATGGCTGGACGAAGGCTCCCGATTCAGGCTCGAGCCATACCCCCACCATGGCTCCGACGGCCCTGCCGCGAACGGAAACTGCGCGTCCCTCGGCTTCATGCACGATCAGAGAAAAGGCTCGCCCTTGATCGCTGAGCCCGTCGAGGGCCAGGGACAATTCGGTCGCCTCCGGTCCGCGCAGGCAGGCGTCGAGCAGCGTCTCCCCGCCACCGTAGGATTGCGGGGCCTGCCCATCGCGCCCCCACACCACAACAGCCTCGCGACCGGCGGAAATCAGGGCGTCGCGACCATTGACCATTGCCCGAAGCCGGGCACCGGAAAGTCTGAGGCTGCGCTTCAGGCGTTGTGCCTGATGTTGCTCCCATAGCGCCCAGATGCCTGCAGCTACGGCCAGTGCAGCGCCGCCAAGAGCGATGGCAGAACTCACAGCGACGCCATTATGGTCCAGCGTAGCTGCCAGGGACGGGTCAAGGAGGGGCACAGTTGCAGTCAGCAGGACCGGGGCCACGCGCCGCCCTGCGCCGGCTTGGCCGTCGCCTATGCGCTTGCCTGCTTCGTTCCCGGGCACGGGGATGCCCTCCCCCTCGCCAATTCCGGCGAATCACTTGTGAATCAATATGATAGGCGTGGGCAGCGGATCTCGCTAGGCAAGGTGGTTAATAAACTGTAAATCCCGGAATGTTGTAGGTGCCTACAAAATATCGGGGCTGAAACGGTTATCGGGGGGCTTGGGAGATCGGTGAGGGGGCGGCCCTGCGGCGGTTCCGTAGGCCCGACCAGGGGGGGGCTTCGATCCGGGGTCCGACAAGCCGTGGCCGCCGGCGTCGGCGGCCACGGCCTGGCAGGCTGAGATCTCAGTAACGGTAGTGATCGGGTTTGAAGGGGCCCGTCTTGCTGACGCCAATATAGGTGGCCTGCTTGTCGCTCAGCCTCGACAGCTTCACTCCAATCTTCTCCAGATGGAGCATCGCAACTTTCTCGTCCAAGGTCTTTGGCAGTGTGTAGACCCCGACGGGATATTGCTCGGTCTTGGTAAACAGTTCGATCTGAGCCAGTGTCTGGTTGGTGAATGATGCGCTCATCACGAAGCTGGGGTGACCTGTGGCACAGCCAAGATTGACGAGTCGTCCCTGGGCCAGAAGGATGATGCGCTTGCCATCGGGAAATTCGATCTCGTCCACCTGCGGCTTGACGTTGTGCCACTTATAATTTTTCAGCTGGCCGACCTGGATCTCACTGTCGAAGTGGCCGATGTTGCAAACGATGGCGCGGTGCTTCATGGCCCGCAGATGGTCGATGGTGATGACATCGACGTTGCCAGTGGCGGTGACGAAGATGTCGCCGCGCGTGGCCCCCTCATCCATGGTGACGACCTCATAGCCTTCCA
>JAGWRJ010000016.1 GCA_028869725.1 Alphaproteobacteria bacterium
GACTGGAATCGTTTCTACGCCATTTCAACGACTTACCAGTCGCGATGACTCTAGTCTATGGGGCAGCCCGCGCCATGTAACCTATTGATTGGTCGGACGTTTCCGGCATCCGAGTCGCTTTCTACGAACCAAGGGGTCGTGGGTTCGAATCCTGCCGGGCGCACCAGTTTTACAAAGTAAATCAAGGCATTAGAGAACAAGCCCGACCTAAGCAGTCGGGCTTTTTTTCGTCTGCTTGGGGGTGCATTCCACCTGAATTCCCCCTAGATTCCCCCAAAACATACCCACACCGCCCCTTTTACAGATCCCCTTGCGGTTCCCCCACGCAGGTGCGTGGATCTCATGAGTGCGTCCAAGTTCCGGGCCCCTTTAAAAGCGGGTGATCTGCGCTCACCGCCCCATCCCTTGCTCTCGCTTGCGCTGCCGCTCGATTGCCGCCATGAGGCTGGCGAGGCCGGCAGCCACGCCATCGCCGCGGCGGCTGATGATTCGATCCGCCACTTCGGCGATCAGCCCGCGCCCGTCTGCCCCCTGGGCGCGGGCACAGTCATACGCGCCGATGAACGCCTTGACCGTGCCGCTGCTGCGGTCGCCGTCCACCCAGCGCTCAACGGCCTGCTCCATCGACCGGATCGCCTGCTCGTGAGGGCCTGCCGCTTCTGCCTGTTTTTCAGGCACAGCGGTGACTGGCTGACTGGCCGCAGCGGGCGGGCGGTGCGGTGCCGGTTTATCCCCAGAATCTGGGGACAAGTCGTCGGCCTTCTCGGGTTCTGTGCGCCTGCGCTCCGCAGTCTGCTCTGCCTTCGTCGTCCGCGTGGGCATTCTCTCGGCGCGCATCCGCGCCTGCTCGTCGGCCACGATGGCCTGTAAATCGGCATTGCCCACCTTGATTCCGAGCCGCACTGCCTGCCGCGCTGCCCGTTCCCTGAATTCGCTGCTGCCGGTGATGTCCACCTTGCAGCCATATTTCTGCGCGGCAATACGCAGCGCCGCCTCCAGGCTGTCGTCGCTTTTGTCGTGCATGACAATGCGCGGCCCAGTGTCTGTGAATTTCTCGCGCCCATCCTGGCCGGTGTAGACCACCAGTTGCCGCTTGTGGTCGATCTCTGCGCGCAGGTTGGCCACGGTGAGCTTGCGCAGCGGGTCGAGATCTTCGCCCTCGATGCCGTCCTGCTGCTGGTACTTCTTGCTGTTGCGCTGCTCGCGGTAGCGGATGCCGCGCAGCGTTGCCTTGGCCGCTTCATCGCCCAGATCGGCCAGCTGCTCCAACCAGGTGCGCCACACTTCGGTCCGTGGAGTCTTGGCCGTCAACGTTTTGCGCTCGGCCGCCTGTCGCTTCTGGAGTGCTTCCTTGGCTTTTGCTTCTTCCCATGCCCGGTAGCTGAGAGCAACCTTGGCGTCCATGCCATCGCGCCGATGCTCCGCTAGTGCAGTGGCACGTTCTCCGCGTAGCGTGGGGATCAATGCTTGCCGCTCGTCACGGTGACGCGCGGTCATCGCCTTGCGCAGCGCCTGGCGCTGTTTCCTGATTGCCTCCTGCTCGGCCTTGAAGCGCGCAGCCAGCAGGGCGCGTGCCTGGGCACGTTCAGCACGGCGGCGCTGCCGTTCGGGGTCGGCGCTGGCATGCTGCGGTTCACCCCGGAGGCTGGCGCGCTGGCCGTCCAGCGCAGCGGCATACCTCACTTTGGGTTCTGGCATGGGACCGCGTGATGGCTCATAGGGGCCAAGCGCTTTTTCCAGGGCGTTCTTACTTGCCCACCGCCCCATCTGCGACGCCTTGGCCGCCAACACGCGCCCATCGTCGAGCGTGGCTGTTACCACCATGCCCGAACCCTTGGGCTGAATCGTCACGCCATAGAGCGCTGCGGCTCGGTGCACGCTGTGCCAACTTGCCCCTGGGGACTGCACGGCGGTGCGAATGACCTGAGCCGGTTCCCCTGCAAGCCACGTCTGAAACGACTGTGCCCCGGCGTTGCGATGCTCAGCCGCCTTGGCCGCGTTGCTCACGCGCTGCCCCCCGTCGAGCTGCCCCAGGGTGGTGCGCTCGGCGCGGCTCATGCGCACGACGCCAGCCTTTCCCTGATCGTGGACGACGCCATAAGGGCCGGGGCTGTGTCGCCAGCCTTGAGCAAGCTCGATCTCGCGCATGGCTTTGTCCAGGAGCAGCCAGTCATACTTGGGCACCTTGGCCGTATGGCCGTCAGCATGCACGCGGTTGACGATCAGATGCACATGATCGTGATCGGTGTCGCGGTGCAGCGCCCACAGTGCATCGTGCCCCTCGAAGCCCAGCGTTTTCATGACGTGTTCGCACGCGGCGTCGATCTGCTGGCGCTCGGGATGCTCGGCCTCCTGCCAAGCGAGGGTGACGTGGTACACCGGCCCGCGCGCAGTCGTGTTGCGTACCGCCGCAGCCGTGGCGTCGAGGATGTCGATGGCGGTCTGGCGATCCTCTGGGGTGTCTAACGGGCAGTCGAGGTTGAGCGCGCCCATCGCAGGGCTGGGTTCTGCGGCCTGCTTAGGGTTGTCGCGGGCGATATAGCGCATAGCCTCGCCAAATCCGCGTGAGATCGCTTTACGCGTGATGACTTTGGCAAGCATCGGCGACCTCGGCGATGTGCTGGACGGCGGCGCGCCATTGCGTCAGAGCCAGCTCCACGGCGCTGCGGTCGAGCTGGCCGCGTGCGGCTAGATGCTTGAGCAGTCCGCCTTGACGCCGCAGCTCGGCTTGCAGGGTTTGCAGCCGGGCCACGCGCGTATCGCCACGCAGAGCGATGGTGCGCAGGTAGCTGCTTGTCGTCAGCATCGCCGCATCGGCCATATGGCGGATCAGTGCAGCCTCGGCAGGCGTTGCGCGCAGCGCCAGGTGAACGGTTCGCTCACGCATGAGAGTCTCCCGTCATGCGTGCGCGCAGCTTGCTCGGGTAGAGCTTGTCCCCCGGCGACGCCTTGCGTTCGATGTCGATGCGCCGCTCCACGGCATTGGCACCAAAGCGCTCAATGAGCGCGATGATGATCTTGCGGTCGCTCTCGGTCACGCCTGACGCACCGAAGCCGAGCTTGCCGCTTTTGAGCAGCATATCGGCGCGTTCGTCGGGTGATTCCCCGATGGCTTTGAACCCGGCGCTTGGTGGCCCTTCAAGCTGCTTGCGCAGGCGATAGTCCTCGTCGGATTCGTCATCCCGCTTGTCGGAACCATCGGCCCAGCTTGGCAGATCGTGGATGTCGCGCGGTTTGGCCGTGATGACAGATGCCGGAGTTGCGGTTGTGGTCTCGGTCTTGGCAACCTCCGACGCGTGGGGCACGGTGGGCTGCGATGTCAGGCCAGCGCGTCCAAAAGCCGCCAGCAGTGCCGAAGGACGCACGCCAAGGGCGGGAGCAACGAGCCGCGCGTAGCGCGCCAGCGGCACACCGCTTTGGTGCAGTGCCTTGATGTCAGCGATACGCTCGGTCACGAACGCATCGCTGACCGTGCGCGCTGCAGCTTTGCCCGTGAGCTGACGTGAGAGTTTTGCAGCCTGATCGATGCGTTCAAAGATGGTGGATGATTGAGTCATGTCGATGCTCCATAAAGGTGTGAGAAACGCAGTGCCGAGACGCGGGACAAAACAGGGTGTCGGGCGCAGCCTGACCAAGGGGCCGGTTTCGCCTGAAGCGCGAGCGCCAGGTGAAACCTAGGCTTACCTTGCCCCACAAAAAAACGAGTCTGCGCAGTGTGTCGTGGTGTGCCCATTAGGCTGTCCCTTGGTCGTGGCGGAAGAAACCTTGTCGTATCGCCCGCCCAGTTGGGCTCACACACCAATGCGGCAGGCCGTAGGCAGCACCGTCAACCGGGGTCAAGGTGTCAGGCAGATCAGGGTCGCGAAGAGCCTCGCGAAGTGCCCGCCACGGCAGGCCAAGGTTGCGCGCCAGCAGGCCGGTTGACGCGCGCGCGTTGGCCTCGGCTTCGTTGCGCGATAGGCCACCGTCGCATTCGAGAATTGCCGCACGTTCTTCGAAGTGCTCACGCAGGTTTTCTGCCCACAGCAGCGCCATCAGATCAGGCTTGGCTTGGCAAATCGCTTCGCGCAGATCATCGGCCAGGCGCGAGGCCGGGGACACGATCAACGTGTCGCCGTCGGGTTGGATGGTGAAGCCCGATGTGCGCAGATGAGCAAGCAGGGCGCTGGGATTCATAGCGCCACCTTGTCATCGTGCGGGGCGAGCTTCACGGTTTGCGGGCTTCCCCTTTGGGAATGCTGCGAATCCTGCGAATCCTGCGAAAAGCCTTGCTGCGCTTGGCTTTGCCCCAGTTGCGAAGGCTTGCGAATGCTTGCGAATTCGCAGGCCGCCGGGGTGGTCGTTCGCAGGGTTTCGCAACCATTCGCATGGCCCACAAACCCAGTATCCATGCGGGTTTTCGCAGGATTCGCAGCATTCGCACGGGCCGTTTGCGTTTTCGCCTGATCCACTCCCAGTGCGCGCACTGCACCGGTGCCAACGGCCACCAGCCCGGCGGCTAAAAGCCGGTCAAGGGCTGCGTCCCTTCGGCTTGCAGATCGGAGGATCGCCGGGCCAATACGGGGAATGTCGCGGATGGGCATCGACTCGCCCCTCGGGGCGATCCAGCGATAGAGCGTCAGTGCCCAGTCGGGCGTCGGATCGGCCTTGCCACCCAGCGCCGTCAGCCAGCTTTGCAGCGTATAGCGCACCAGGCGGATCGCGTTTTGCGCAGTTTCGCAGTCGATCATGGGCTCGTTCGCCCATGCCGCCATCACACCTGCAGTGCGGCAAGCCTGCTCGGTTGCCCGCAGAGCGAAGGGCCGCACGGGGCGCAGCTCGCCGCGTCGGGCCTCGTGCTCCATGAGCTCGAAGAACGCCGCCAGTTCCTGCCGCGCATCGGCGGATAGTTCGATGACAGGTAGGTCGTCGCAGTGATCTGGCATGGGATCACGCAACAGTTCCGTGCAGCGCGCCAGGTAACCCACGACGGCAGGCGATGCGTCGGGCAGCCAAGGGCGGAACACGCGAGGGGCAAGTTCCTCGGGCCATGCCAGTAAGAAGCGGGGCCAAAAGCCGATCCCCGATAAAGACTCGTCAGATAGGGTGTCACCCAACGCCTCGGGTTGCGCCAGCAGGTGCGCCGACAAGCGCACGCCGTAGCGCTCAAATCTTCCGCCGCCGCCACGGACCACGGACAGGTGCCCACGATCCCACAGGCCGCACAAAGACGCCGCCGTCTTGGTGCGATGGTCTTGGCTCATGGCATGCCCGGCGAGCATGACGCCTGCCTCAGTCGAAAACACGCCTTGCCCGGCGACACCTTCGGCATAGGATCGGTGCAGGCCCTCGATAGTGATGTCGCCTGCCAGCCGGTAAGGGGCCGGGGGAGGGGACGCAGGCTTGGGGGCATTCTTGCTTCGCTCAGAGCAGGTTTCCTCGTACACCTCCACCTCCCGCAGCCATGCCTGCCCCACTTCGCGTTGAAATTCATGGATCGCGCGCAGGGCCACGCGGTCAGCCATGTCCTTACCATCGCCGGATCGCGCCACGGTCAAGCAATACAGGCTCAGGGGTCGGACGCCGCCGTCGATGGTGCGCACGTTGGCCCGCGATTGCGCCAGCAAGGCGGCTGCTGCGAGGAACGATTGCCCGGCCATGGCGGGGGATACTTGCGCACCGTAGGCCAAGTCACATGCCGCTTGCGCCAAGGGACCAAGCGCATCGGTCGGGTAGCCATCGCTGCCTGCGTCAAGCTCCGGTTTGAGTAACACTTCCGCCCGGCGGATCGCGGCAAGCAGCGGCAAAGGCTCTAATGCGGCTTCTGGCGTTTGTGGGGCAAGATGTTGACCAACACGCTCTGCCAGGGCGTCGAGAATGGACGCGCCACGCGCAGCGTGATCAAGTTTTCGGGTTGCTTCGGCAATCACGCTCATGGCCGCATCCCCGCGAGTTGCACCCCTGCAAGAATCCGGGCGTGCGCCACGCTCACGCGCTGACGGTCAGGCTCGGGCAGGGTTTGGCCTTCGCGCAGCATCGCGGCAGCCATACAGACGATCAGGCTTTCATGCTCGATAGCGCGCAGCACATCGACAGCAGGGAATGGGGCGCGTTCGCGCGGTCGGTGATGATCGACGGCTTGCGGGGGCAGGATGTCTTGCCAGACTAGCCCCACGGCTGCAAGAATGGCCTCGGCGTCGCAGCCCGCGAAACAATGAAAAAGTACGCGCCTATCGTCGAGTTCTCGAACCGAAAGGCTCGCGCGACAGTCGTCATGGGCGGGGCAACGCGCCAGCCACCGACCGGGGCCGGTGCGCTTGACGCCCGAAAGTCGATCAAGCAGGGTCAGGGCCGTCATCGCGCGCCTCCCGATCCGATTGTGGCGTGCGTTGCCACAGCCTTGCGGGGGCGGCCACGTTTGCGTGGTGATGATGCGGGAATCAGCTCTGCGCTGGGTCGTGGCGCGGCGGCCTCAGGTGCGGTGCTTTTTGTGGCAAGCCACGCAGCCAGGGCTGGCAGCATGACCACGACGCGCCCGCCGATATACGTTGTCGGCGGATAGTCGCCACGCTCGCGGCGTTTTTGTGCGGCCGTGATGCTGGTATAGCCCAGCGTCTGGCAAAGATAGGAGTCATCCAGGGCCATGACCATCGGCGCGCCCTGGGCGATCAATGCGCTGAAGAGCGTATCAACGCTAATTTCGTGGGTAGAACTATGGGGTGACATGGTCATCCTCCGTCATGCGCTGCTTGGGAGGTACGACGCGGGCTGCGCAGTGCGCAGCAAAACCGAGGAACGGAGTGCAGCCCGCGCGTCTAGGCGCGGGAGATCGGCGCGGGGACGACGCGCGCGGTGATGGCGATATGGGCGATGCGGCGGTGGGCGATGCGCACAGGCGGCAGGATGGCCGCCTTACACGTCAAGGCTTGCAGACGCGGCAAGACCACGGCACACAGTGCAGCGGCCACGCCTACGGCATCGATTGTCGCGCGTAGGGCTGAAGCGATCAGGGCGACGTTGGCGCGTGCAAACTCGCGCGCTTGACGCGCAAAAAAGCGTGGGACACCGGCGGAGGTTTCTGCCGCCGCAATGAGGGTAACGAGTAGCGCGATGATCGCCCAAGCCGCACCGGCCAAGATCGCCCCGTTTCCAGCGATCAAACCCATGCCAACGCCAGCCCCCAACACCGCCCCCAGAATAGGGCGGTGCTTCACGTTGGGCCGCTCCAATGCGGCGCGCAAAATCACGGGGCTAATTAACATGCGCTAAATGTAGTGCATGGTCTTGGTCCAGGCAACTACAGGTAGTGTTTTGATCAGTGTTTTGTTGGTTTTTTCAATCTGGGCAAGGTAAGCCTAGGTTTCACCCGGCGCTTGCGCGGCGGACGTCACCGGCTCATTTGGTCAGGCTGTGCCCGACCCCTGTTTGTCTTGCGTTCGGCACTGCGTTTCGCGGCGTTCTTTTGGAGTCAGGGCCATCCTCGATGCGGGTGTCATGCACCGCATCGATCCCTCGTGCCCCGCTGATCAGATCTGCCGAGAGTGCGGCCGCCGTGACCGCTTGGGACAACTCTTCGCACAGATTTGCAAGCGGTAAGCTCAGGGGTGCATTTTGAACGACATGTCGGCGATCGATTCGGTAGCAACCGCCATCGCCTGTCTCGTCTGAGGTTGAAAAATCAGCACCGCGCTGGGGGTCGACAGAATGTATATCCCAGCCACATCCTTGCCGTCCTTCAAATGCACGTCGATGACCTGCTGAGCGGGAGACTTTGGCGGCGCGGTCTTTACCACTGGGACTGCGGGAGAACACCCCATGGCTGCACCGTGGGTGTCCTGGCAAATCAGAGCCTTGCCCGAAGCGATGCCAATGACCACGGGCATTGAAAGGATCAGCGCCACGACGATCAGCGCCAGCGCAGCAAGCAGCGCGGACAGCGGTTGGAACAAGGCGCCAATGCCGGCTGCCAAAACGGCCCTCCAAACCTTCCTTCGAAGGGCTTCCTTGGCCTTTGCCAACCATGTGGCGATGTGCTCGAATGTCTTATCCAGCCGCGACTTCTTGGAATGCGCAGGTGATTGCTGATGAAAACGAAGACCCAGGAGGAAATACGCGGCAACAGCAATGATGAGCGCAAACACCGCCGTTCCTAGCCCGTTACTGAGCCACTGCTGAGAGAACAGATGGCCGAAAAACGTGAGCGGATTGTTGTTGATATCGACGGCAATTTTGGTGATCAGCGGCAAGAGGTACAGCATGCCGATGGAGGACAGGTCCAACAGATCGATCTGACCCTTGTATAACGAGGAATGGGGAATGCCCAGATGGCTCTCCACAGCCAGAGAAACACCGAACCCAATCAGGCATAAGGCGATGTAGATGAGGGGTAGAACAAGTACGAATTTCGCCAGAACACTGGTTTCCGAACGAGGGGGTCTGACGGATGTTTGTTTTGCGTCGGAAGAGGGCGTAGGCATAGCTGCGCTGGCAGGGGCGCATGTAGCATGCGGCTGTTTGTGTGGTGTTGCCATCAATGGGCCCTCGACAACGCCTCAGTAGCTCTGCGCATGCACGAGCAACTGCCACTCGATCCTGCCACGCCCGGCGGGATGCTGATGATGGTTTTGCGGCGGTAGCGTATGTCCCTGCGCGATGCCAATCTCCTCCCCGCACACAACACAACGATAGATGCCAGCAAGCGGCGCCATGTTGCCGGGCGGATGTTTTTGATCGAAGACATTGCTACTGTCCAGGCGGAGATGGATTGCGTATTTGAAGGATGCCATCGTGGATATCGGTTGGGAATAGACGAAGTGCTGCTGCGTGCGAATCAATTCTGTGCAATCAAGGGTAGGCGGTCAAAGGCTACCCGGGAGGTGCAGACACTCAAACCACGGATGGTATTTCGGGCAACAAATGCGAACACCTGTCAATCTTGACAGGGTGGACACCTCTCGAAGCGACGCGATCACCACTCCCTGTCGTATCGGAAACGGTCGGCGCGATCAGCCCAGCATCCCCAGCAATCCCGCCCGAATGACCGCAGCGGTCTTGTTCGGCGCATTCAGCTTGGCGATCACGTTGGCAATGTGAAAATTCGCCGTCCGCTCGGAGATGTTGAGGATGTCGGCGATCTCCGACGCCGTCTTGCCATCCGCCGTCCAGCGCAGCACCTCGATCTCGCGGTCGGTAAGTTCTACCTTCACCTCAGGCATCAGCTTGTCCGTGAGAATGCGCGACATCCCGAGATGCACCATCTGCGCCAGCCAAGCCAATTTGATCTCTTTGTCGCGCAGTTCGACCTCGGAGATCGGCTCCCCGGACCGTGACACCGACAACAGGCCCATGGTGCTGTTCACGTCACGGCTGGATTGCGCCCAGCCAACACTCAAGCCGAACGAGCGAGCTTCTTCCCAGAGATCGCGACTCGAGGCAAAGAACGCATCCGACCAGACGACGGGCTGCAGGGAGTGTGTGCCATGGCGAACCGTGGGGTCAACCGCAATGTATTCCCTCTCCTTGTACCGTTCCTCCCAAGCACGCGGATAATTGGTCAGCAACACCACCTTGGGTCGGGAGACCGGCAGCGGCATGCGCAGCCCATAGGAACAGTGGTCGAATCCGAGGGAGTGGACGATCGAGACGACGATCTCGAACAACTGCGCGTCACACGTGATCGTCTGCAGCGCATGGAGTGAGTGTTCTTGCCATTCCTTCACGGCCTTCTCCTGCGGACGGTGTTTGTGGCGGACTGTCATATTTGACACTATTCCGGCATTGTGTCCTCATGTAACGTGCCCTCTGCAATTCATTGAGGACAACAGACATGATGTACCTGACCACGAATGACGGCCTTGCATTTTTTCAAGCGCCAATGATGACACTGTCGGATGACGGCCTGATCCGTCTCACCGTTGAAACCCTCAGGACGATCCCCTTCACCCATCTGCTGTCCGGCTTGGATGAACATGATGGATCACCACCCATCTGCGAGGCTGCCAGTCTGGACTCCATCTCCGGTTACACCGAATGGCTGAGTACGACATCCCCGGTCATCACCCTGGGCTGGGATTGGTGGTTGGATGTTTGCGCGACGCCGTTCGTCTACACCCGGCTTGGTTCCCCCCGGAGTAACGTGATGCTGGTGGATGCGCAGCACCATGATCTGGGCATGCGCAAAACCGACGCAGAACTGGAGCGCCTGATCGCCTCATGGCCCTGGCAAGGGGCTGTTGCGCAATTCATTAGTTCCCGCTACGCGTGATGACCTGTCAGATCTAACAGTTACGCGTCCGTGTTGGCGCTGGTTGAATACATCTCCAAGTATCTATGCCAATTGGAGGTGGTATGCAGATCGTGACAGGATCCCCAGCGCAGCTCCAGCAGGGCTTGCACA
>JAGWRJ010000233.1 GCA_028869725.1 Alphaproteobacteria bacterium
CGCCGCAGTCATCGCCCGCGAGCTAGGAAAAGTTGCTATCGTGGGCTGTCGCAACTTGCAGATCGCAGAGGACGGCAGCTCCTGCATCATCGGCGGTCATGTCCTCAAACCGGGTGCCACGGTCACGCTCGACGGTGAGACCGGGGTAATATATTTGGGGAAAGTTCAGACCATGGTTGAAAGGCCTAAGTCCGCACTATCCAAATGGCAGACCTGGAAGGAGCATTCAGGCCAGTCCGGAGGATGAGCGCATCGGGGCTTCGTGATGCTTGCGCGAACCTGGCATCAATCCATATCCATGCGTCGCGTAATCGAACACGTGGGCTACAAGATGCGAGGAATGGGTGCCCGCCCCGCCGACGTGCCTCTTGGGTCTGGCTACTCCCTTCGTTGATCGCCTGGCGCCAGTAGGCGCCGGAGGTGCTTTCCGATCACTGATTTTGGCAGGCTGTCGCGAAATTCGATCCGTTTGGGAACCTCGAACCGCGAGAGCCGTTCCTCAAGAAAACGCCGAAGTTCGTGCTCGCTGGGATCCGCACCAGCCGCTTTGACGACATAGGCAATCGCAACCTGTCCCCGCTCGGGATCGACGAGGCCGGTTACCGCGGCCTGGGCAACGCCAGGGTGGCGCAGGAGAACCGCTTCCACGTAGCGTGGATAAACATTGTGCCCGCTTGTCACGATCACATCTTTCGCCCGCTCCGCGAAGAAGAGATATCCGTCGCAGTCCAGGTAGCCGATGTCGCCCGTGTGCAGCAGTCCGTTCTGCAGTGCGGCCGCCGTATCCTCCGGATGCCGCCAGTAACCGCGCATCACCTGGGGCCCGCGGACACAGATTTCTCCTGGACTGCCGGAGGGGAGCAATGTGTGGCCATCCACCTGCGAAACGATATTCACAATCGTTTCAGGCAGAGGCAGTCCAATCGAGCCGCGCTTGCGCGGTCCGCTGAAGGGATTGCAGGAAACCACCGGCGAACATTCTGTCAGCCCATAACCTTCGGTGAGCGCACAGCCTGTCAGGGCCTCAAAGCGATCCTGCACCTCCAACGGCAGGACGTCGCCACCGGACACGCACACCTTCAGTGAGGAGAGGTCGAGATTGCCGATATGGGGACTGCGGATCAGAGCGTCAAAAAGTGCCGGTACACCGACCAGCAGCGTTACCTGCGTCCGTGCGATGGTCCGTAGTACCTGCGCCGCATTGAAGCGTGGAAGCAAAACGAGGCCCGCCCCGAGAGCCACGCCCAGGTTCATGATCGCGGTCATACCGAAGGCGTGGGAAAGCGGCAGAACCGCGAGGACGCGCTCGGTTCCGGGCCGCGCTGCCGTGAACCAGCGCGCGACCTGCACCGCATTGGTATAGAGATTGGCATGGCTCAGCATGGCACCTTTGGGTACGCCGGTTGTTCCACCAGTGTACTGAAGAGCCGCGATATCGTTTTGCACGTCGATCTCGACTGGTTGGTAGCGTCGATCGTTGGCAGTCAGTTGTTTGAAGCCGATCCAGGAGTTGCTTGCAGTGGCTGGGGCACGCGCGCGGAACTGCCGGTACAGAATGTTGCGCGGGAAGGGAAGGACGTCGGCCATGGCGCAGACAATGGTGCGCTCTAGCCGGCTCCGGCCAATCAGGCTCTGCGCCCTTGCGAGGAGCGGATCGGCATCAACGGTGATCAGAAAATCGGCCTCGGCGTCCTCGATGCGGTCGTGGACCTGCTCTGTACCATCGAGCGGGTTGATATTGACGACCGTGCCACCAGCCTTGAGTACTGCAAAGTAGCTGATGAGATAGTAGGGACAGTTGGGCAGATAAAGGCCGACCTTGCTGCCTTTGCTGACGCCAAGCTGCTGGAGGCCGTACGCAGCGTTGGCCACCAGACCGGCAAGATCACGATAGCTCCAGCTCCGACCGAAGAAGTCGATGGCAACAGTGCCGGGGTATCTCGCTGCCGTATCGTCGAGCAAGGCAAAAAGAGGCCGTGGGGTAATGGGCCTGTTCCAATCCACATCTGGCGGATAGGTCTTGCACCAAGGCCAGGTGGATGGGGCATTCGAGCGTTCCGCATTCATCCCAATGCGCGGCGGGCGAGCTCACCGCCGTCCTTCCTTACCGTAAGCAGCAAGCCGCCACCGGCGATCAACAGCAGCAGCAGACTGGCAACGCCAAGACGCTGGCTCTGCGTGATCGCGGTGACGCCGCCCACCATCGCTGGGCCGAGAAAGGCTGTTGCCTTCCCCGACAGCGCAAAAAGACCGAAGAACTCCGTCTCCCGGCCCTTTGGGGCCAGATGTGCCATCAACGAGCGGCTTGCAGCCTGTGCCGGACCCACGAACAGCCCGAGGCCAGAACCGGCAATCCAGAACCATTGCCTGTCGGTCACCAATACGGCAGCGGTCGCTGTCGTGACCAACCCGACAAGTGACAGCAGGATCGTCGAGCGCGAACCTATCCAGTCATCGATCCAGGCAAAACTGAAGGCGCCAAATCCTGCGGTCACATTGAGGATAATGCCGAACAGGGTAACTTCGGCGAGCGTCATACCGAAGGTGCCCGCCGCGTAGATCCCGCCAAATGTGAAGATTCCCACAAGCGCGTCAGTGTAGAGCATATGGGCAACGAGAAAGCGCAGAAGATTCCTTTCTTCCGAGAGGTTGCGAAGCGTCTTCCTCAACATTACGAGCCCACGTTGGGTGGCGGCAAAAATCGAAAGGCCCGTGGCTGGTCGATCCGGCGTCCATACAAAAAGCGGCCAGGTGAAGAGCGCGAACCACAGCGCGACCAGCGGCCCGACGATCCGGACCTGTTCCGCCCCGGCACGATTCAGCCAGGACAGTGGCTGCTCGAAGAAGACGAACAGTTCAATCGCCAGCGCGGCCAAACCTCCGGC
>JAGWRJ010000234.1 GCA_028869725.1 Alphaproteobacteria bacterium
CCGACGCGGATGAGACGCAGGTTTTGCGCCCGCGCTTCGGCCACGACAGCCTCGGCGTGGGGAACATCCACATAGATCACGGCCGGGGCACCGGGAGGCGTCAGGTCACGAAAGAGCCGGCATTTGGCGGCAAGGTAGTGGGCAAAATCGCGGTGATAGTCGAGATGGTCGCGGGTGATGTTGGTGAAGGCGGCGGCAGCCAGCCGGACACCGTCGAGCCGGTACTGATCAAGACCGTGACTGGATGCTTCCAGTGCCAGATGCTGAACATCCATCCCGGCAAGCTCGGCAAGAAGGGCATGCAACTCGACAGGATCTGGGGTGGTGTGGGCAAGGCTACGGGTGCCAGAGGCGGTGACAAGGCCGATCGTGCCCAAGCTTGCCGCCGCACGCCCGAGGCTGTGCCAGATCTGACGCAGGAACACGCTGACTGACGTCTTGCCATTGGTCCCAGTGATGGCGGCAATCACCCGCGGTTGGGCGCCGTAATACTCGGCGGCAAGTTCAGCGAAGCGCCGGCGCGGATTATCAGCGGCGATAAAGCCCACGCCCAGGCCCTCGACCACGGGCGCAAGCGAAGGCTGCCCCAAGACAGTCGTGGCACCATGGCCCACGGCATCAGCGATGAAGCGGGCGCCATCGGTATGGGTGCCGCTCAACGCGGCAAAAAGAAATCCGGGCTTGACGCGTCGACTGTCACTCGTCAATCCGGTCCACGGCACGCTGGAAGCCATGGCGGTCCCTGACATCATCATCCCTGTGGTTGTGGCGCGGGAATATGTTGCCATTATGGAATCTCTTGGGCGTCTTTGGCGGCAGTCTGCACACCGGCGTCGGTTGTAAGCGGCAATTGCGGAACGAGCCCAAGCAGGGGAGCGATACGGGCGATCACGTGTCCGGCAAGCGGGGCGGCGGTAAAGTTCGAGAGGGTGAGCCCAAAGGTCTTTTTGGTGCCATGGGGCTGATCAAGCAGGACAAAGAGCAGATAGCGCGGATGGTCGGCCGGAAAGATCGCGCAGAACGACGTCCTGAGCGGCCCATGAAGATAGCGTCCATCAGGACCTGCAACCTGAGCAGAGCCGGTTTTCCCGCCGACATCGTAGCCTGGAATATTGGCGCTTTTCCCCGTGCCGTTGACAACCACGTTGCGCAGCAGCGCGCGCATTTCCAGGCTGACCGAACGCGGGATCAGCTGCTTGCCGCGTGCATCCTCCGGATGACGCAGGAATGTAAGCTGAAGCGCCCGCCCACCGTTGACCACTTCGGCTGCGGCATGAACGTAGGACAGCGGAGTGATCGAAATTCCCTGTCCGAAGCCGATGGTGGCGGTTTCGATGTCGCCCCAGTCGGAGGGATAGATTGGCCGGGCGCCTTCGGGAAGCTGTGAGCGGACCGGCGTCAAAAGACCAAGCTTGGCCAGAAATGCTTTCTGTTTGACGCCGCCGGACCGCAGCACGATCTGGGAGGTACCGACATTGGACGAACGGGCAAGAATTTCGCGCGCGGTCATCACCGGCGGCATGGGATCGGCGTCATGGATATAGAAGCGTCCGATCTTGTAGGCGCGCGGAATGGGAAACTCGGTGTCAGGTGTGATGGTGTGCTCTGACAGTGCCATCGCGAAGGAAAAGATCTTGAATACCGAGCCCAGTTCGTAATCGCTGTCGGCCATGCGGTTGCGCACGGGATTGGCGCCATAATTGGGAATGCCTGGAGCGCCATCAGGTAGCGAGACCATGGCAAGGACTTCGCCGGTGTCGACGTTGATGACGATGCCGCCGGCAGCGCGGGCAGTGAACTCTTCGCGCGCTGCCTCGATTTCCTGGGCCAGGGCATACTGCACGCGCATGTCGAGCGACAGGCGTACCCCGTCCTTGCCAGGAATGCCGCCTTCCAGCAGCTTGTTCAGTCCAAGCTCCAATCCGGAGATGCCGTGCCCGTTGCCGTCGGTATAGCCGATGACGAGCTGGGCAGAGCCTCCCTTGGGGTAGTAGCGCTTGTAGGAAGGCTGGAACTCAATTCCTGGCAGCCCGAGATCCATGACCCGAGCCTGCGCATCCGGCGAAATCTTGCGCTCGACCAGAACGTAACGATGGTGGCTCGCAAAGATGCGGGTAAGACGCTGGACCCCTGCCCCCGTAGCTGCAGCCAGCTCGCGCGCCGCGCGCTGCTTGTGCACGAGAAAGCGCGGCTGGGCATAAACGTCATGGACCGGAAGATCGCGAGCCAGGAGCTCGCCGTTACGGTCGAGCAGATCCGCACGGGTGGTAAGCGGATAGGCGGCACCACCTCTTGGCGCAACCCCACCGCCCTTGAGAACCATGATGTCAACGAGGCGAAAGCCGATCACGGCAAACGCCATCACACAAATCAGCGCGCCGATGGCAATACGACGTTGGATGATGGTGGGCGGCGCTGATACATCCATGGGCACATCAGTTCCGCATGCGCACGGAGGCCAGGCGGAAGTTTGCGTTCGCAGTTGAGCTGTCTTCGCGGGCGCTGGCTGTACGCAGCTCGGCACCACCCGGTCCCTGGCCGCTATCGCGCTTCGGCAGCATCGTCAAGGAGGACAGCTCGACAGTCGGTTTGTCGGTGAGACCAAGGTAGGATTGCGCCAGCCTCTGAATGCGCGCCGGATCGGCGACCCGCGCCCATTCGGCCTGCAGCACCGTCATCTGGCTCTGTTCCTCGGCGATCTGACGATTGACGTGATGCAGCTCCGCCTTGGCGACACGTGTTTGTTCAGCCACGTGATAAAGACCGAGGCAGACCATGCCGCTCAAGGCGACGCAGACAAAATTGATGACGGTCAGCAAGGTTCCACGTCGTAAGGACTTAGCCAAGGCGCTCTCCTGCGCGAAGGCGTGCGGAACGCGCACGCGGATTAACGGATATCTCATGCGCACCAGGCACCACAGGCCGGCGCGTCAGGGTACGGAATGACGCTGCCGGACGCGTGCTCTGAGGCAGATGGCGCGATACCTGAGGCTCACCGCCGCTGCGTGCGCTGAAAAAGCGCTTGACGATGCGGTCCTCCAGAGAATGAAAGGCGACCACTGCAAGCCGTCCGCCGGCGCGCAACACCTTCTCGGCGGCAGCAAGACCGCGCTCCAGTTCGCCCAGTTCGTCATTGACGTAAATGCGCAGCGCCTGAAAGGTCCGCGTCGCCGGATGAATGGGCTGGCTCGCAGCTTTGGGACCGTAGGCGCGATAGACGATCTGAGCCAGTTCGCCGGTGCGGGCGATGGGACGGGCCGCAACAATCGCACGGGCGATGCGTCGCGAATGCCGCTCCTCGCCATACTGGAAAATAATATCCGCAAGGTCATTCTCGTCAGCACCGTTGACGACATCAGCGGCACTCAGCCCCGCGCGGCTCATGCGCATATCGAGCGGACCGTCATCACGGAACGAAAAACCGCGCACAGGTTCGTCTAGCTGAAACGACGAGACGCCGACATCGAGAACGACGCCGTCAACCTGCCCGCCTCCGGCGGCCGCAAGCAAGGCGTCCATATCCGAGAAGCGACCCTCGATCAGGGTCAGACGCCCCCCATAGCGGGCGACCAGCGCCTGGCCCCGGGCAATCGCGTCCGGGTCACGATCGATACCAAACACCTTGCAGTCCGCCGCATCCAGTATCGCCTTGGCATAGCCACCACCGCCGAACGTACCATCGACATACTGGCCACCCTGGCGCGGCTGGATCAGATCCAGCACTTCACCCAGAAGTACCGGTACGTGACCTTCGCTCATGGCGCGCTCCGCGCCGCTTTGGCTGCTGCTCTTTTGGCTTCGTAGCGAGCCTTTCGCTCAGCGAGCATCGCCGCGTGCGCATCCGGTTCCCAGATCTGGAAGCGGGCGCCCTGGCCCACAAACACGACGCGATCCTTGAGCTCGGCATGAGCAATGAACTCGTCCGGCAAACGCACCCGACCGTTTTCGTCGCGTGGCAGAAGCTGTGTCAGGGACAGCGCAAAATGTTCGTTGTCATCAAGATCGGCGGCGTCAAAGGGGTCGAGAGTTTGCAGCTTGCCCTGATATTCCGCCATCAACTGTTCGCCGAAGCCTTCGAGCATGGCCTCGCCGATCACCGGCCGCAGATAAACGCCTGCGGTCTCCTGCGCGCTCAGAATTTCACGGAAGCTCGCGGGAATGCACACCCGACCCTTGCCGTCGAGTGTCCCGGAAAATGTCGAGATGAAGAGTTGCCCCTTCATGCGCGCTGTTCACCCCCGTGATCCCGACTCTTCCTCTGCTGCCCCTTCCGGCGCGACGGCGCCGGACCCGCTTGGGAGCCTATGGGACAGTATGGGATATCATGGGATTTGCTGGGCGGTCAATAATAACCAAGCAAAATTGGGGGTTTGGACGATGTTTTGAGCGCCTCTCCTTGCTGTTTCGGGGCTGGATACGGAACGAAGCCAAAACCTGGCAAGCCTTCGCTAATCAAGATTAAGGAAGTGTTGCCATTTGTGTACCCTATTTGTTCTAGTTTGGCCGACAACCTCGCATCCACGTTGTTGACAATCTGTCAGATATGCTAGCGTTGCTGCGCCACCGCGGGAGCCCGATATGGCCGACCAGCCCCTGCCCAATGTCATCGACCTGACCCCCCTCAATCCGGATTTCAATGACGATCCGCACCGGTTTTTGGATCGGCTGCGCAGCACCTGCCCTGCCCATCGCGACGAGATGGCCGGGACCTTCATCCTGACGCGCTATACGAACGTGCGCGCCATCCTCTCGGACACGACGATGTGGCGCCACCCCTCACATGCCGAACCGGCCGCGACGATGTCGCGGCGCGAAATGGTGGACGGCATAACCGCGGCGCCCGATGAAGCAGACAAATCGATCCTGTTTCTCGATGACCCTGATCATGCGCGCATCCGCACGCCACTCGCCAAAGCGTTGTACAAACGCGTTTCACGCAGCCGCGCACAGATCCAGGGCGTGATCGACGAAAAGCTGGATGCGCTTGCGGGCCGCACGCAGTTCGATGCGATGGATGATTTTGCACTTCTGGTGCCCATCGATGTCATCGCGCGCATTCTTGGCGTCGACAATGCCCGGCTGAGCGAGTTCCGCGCCTGGTCGGAAGGGGCAATCCTGAGCCTCAACCCGTTTCGTACCCCCGAGCAGACCGACCGCATGGTCACATCGATCAACGCGATCTCCGGCTATTTCCGCGAGCTGATGGCCCAGCGCCGCATCTCGCCGCAGGATGATCTCATCAGTGACATGGTGCAGCTTCAGGCCGAAGGCGCACCGCTCAGCGATGGCGAGCTGTCCAACAATCTGCAGGGACTTCTCATCGGCGGCAATCTGACGACGACCGATCTGATCGGAAACGCCGTATGGCTGCTTCTCACCCATCCCGATCAGCTGACCCGGCTCAAGGCCGATCCAAGCCTCATCAACAGCGCCATCGAAGAGGTTCTGCGGTATGAATCGCCCGTCGACGTCACCGCGCGCATTGCCTCGCGCGAGCTTGCAGTCGAGGGTTGTCCTATTCACACAACGCAGGCCATGACCCTGTCCCTGCGCGGTGCCAATCGCGATCCGGAGGTTTTTGCTGAACCACACCGCTTCGACATCGCCCGCAAGGATGCACCGCATGTGGCGTTCGGCGGCGGTGCACACCTGTGTATCGGCTCCCCCCTGGCGCGCCTCGAAGCCCAGCTCGCGATTGCGAGCCTCATCGCACGCTTCCCGAATCTGCACCTGGCAGACCCGCAGGCGAAACCGCAATGGCGCAATCTGCCCTTCTTCCGTGGTCTGAAAACATTGCCAGTTGTAACCGGATAGGCGTCAGACGGCCTGTAAGCCGGGTTCTGTCGTTCACCCGTGGGCGAACGGATGGCCATTCCTCTGGGACGCCTGTTACCAGGCGCCTCACGCGACCGACCCGGACGGCGATCCGGAAAACCGATCATGTGCCGTCCCTATTTGGTCTTGCTCCCGGTGGGGCTTGCCGTGCCGCTTGCGTTGCCGCTTGCGCGGTGCGCTCTTACCGCACCGTTTCACCCTTACCACGTCCCGAAGGACGCCGGCGGTTTGCTTTCTGTGGCGCTATCCCTGGGGTTACCCCCGGCGGATGTTATCCGTCACCGTGTTCTCCGTGGAGCCCGGACTTTCCTCCCGCACCACCTGAGGTGCTGCGAGCGGCCATCCGGCCATCTGACGCAGGCGAGAATTACGCCATTGACGAGCCATGGGCAATCCAGCTTTTCTGCCAGCCCTTGGATTGCTGCGATCGCGAATGACCCTGACCATCCGACCTGCGCGCTTGGACGAAGCGCAAGCCCTCAGCGAGCTGTGCCGACGCTCCAAGGCCCATTGGGGCTATGATGCGGGGTTCATGGCGCTGTCGGAGGCCTCCTTGACCGTTCGGCCCGCGCAGATCACAGCTGGCCATGTCCTCGTGGCGGAGCGCGATGGCAAGACGGTCGCGGTGGCGAGCCTCAATCCGCTGGGCGCGCACACCATTGATCTGCAGCATCTCTTCGTCGAGCCGGACGAAATCGATCATGGGATTGGGCGCAGCCTCTTCAGCGCCGCCTGCGAGTTGGCCCGCGCCCTCGGGGGAAAGATGCTTTCGATACTCTCCGATCCCTATGCCGAGGCCTTCTACAAACAGATGGGGGCAACCCGCATCGGTGATGCCCCTTCGGATGCGGTCCCCGACCGCATGCTGCCGCTGCTCGAATTCCCGCTCTGAGCAGCGGCAACGGCACGCTGCGCGCGCAGCCTCAGTCTTCCAGCGCCTCTTGCACCGCTGCCTGGGCGTGAAGCGCAGTGGTATCAAAAGTGGGAGCGGCGACATCACCTGGCGCGACGAGAAGCGGAATTTCCGTGCAGCCGAGTATGATGCCTTGTGCGCCTTGGGCGAGCAGCCGCGCCATGACGGCACCATATGCAGCACGCGAGGCAGGAAGAAACTGTCCGCGGATCAGTTCCTCATAGATCACCCGATCGACCATGGCATGATCCTCAGCCTCAGGTACGATGGTATCGATACCAAAGCGGGTCTTGAGCCGCCCCGAAATTACGCCAGGCTCATCCATGGTAAAGCGTGAGCCCAATAGTCCCGCCCGCTCAAGGCCAGCGTGTGCGATAGCCGCGCCCAGAGGATCGGCAATGTGCAGCACCGGGCGCTGCGCTGCCTTTGCGACCTCTTCGGCCAGAAGATGCATGGTATTGCACGCAATGATGAGAAAATCTGCGCCAGCCTGGACCAGCTTGCGGGCGCTGTCTTCCATCAATGCCCGCGCGGCCGGCCAGTCGCGCCGCTGCTGATAGGCTGCCATTTCGGCGAAGTCATAGGAATCAAGAAGGATCTTCGCCGAATGAACTCCGCCGAGACGCTGCTGCACGGCGCGATTGATCAGCTGGTAATAGACCAGGGTCGATTCCCAGCTCATCCCGCCGATAATGCCGATGGTCTTCATTTCACCCCCGCGTACTCAGGCTCAGTTCCGGCGAAAGGCGGGCGAGCAGGCCTTCCAGCAAACGGCCGCATTCATGATCCCACATTCCTGTCACTGCTTGCGGGCGAAAGCGCCGCTGAAACGCTTCGATTGTCGTCTCGAGCGGCCAATCGACAAAGGGGGGCGTGCCATAGCCAAACAGCGCCAGAGCATCGTCCACAGGTCCGCGCAGGTGACGCGTGGGAGTACCCGGCCACAGGCCGATGCCGAAATCGGCGAGCTGCTCCCAGGGAAAAAGTTCACCGGGATCGCGTTTGCGCGCGGGCGCCACGTCGCTGTGCCCCACGATCCGGTGGGCCGCTATCGGCTGACGGCGGCGGATGTCCGCCACGAGGTCGATCAATGCCTCGATCTGCGCATCGGGAAAGCTGCGATAGCCAAACTCATGACCGGGATTGACAAGCTCGATGCCGATGGAACAGGCATTGACATTACTGACGCCCGCCCAGAACGAAACACCGGCGTGCCAGGCGCGTCGGGCTTCCGGCACATGGGCGTAGACCGTGCCATCTTCATCGATGGTGTAATGAGCGCTGACTTTGGCGTTCGGATCGCACAGGCGCTCAAGCGCCTCTGCCGCAGTTCTCATGCCGGTATAGTGCAGCACCAACAGATCAGGTGTGACACCCTCCGGCCGCTCATCCTGGTTGGGCGACGGCCGTTCAATAACGCGCATCACCTTGGTCCCTCAGACAAAGATCTTGTAGGCGATAACCTCGCCACTGGCGCGCCTGAGCGAGAACTCCGAGCCCTTTTCGTGCTCGTCGATCAGCGCTTCAAACAGGCGCAATGCGTTGCGGATCACTTCGGCATAGGACGCAGCTTCGGTGCGCTCCTTCAGGCGCTGCAGGCGTTCCATGGCCTGAGGCGGCATTTCCAGCTGCACGCGCGTGGTGGTGCGTTCCGGACCTGCACCGTCAATCGCGTCGGCCGCCGCGCGCATAGCGTCGGCGGCAGTCTGATAGTGTCTACGGCGCCGCTGCATCAGGCCTCACCTCAGACCCGCCCCGGCGGTGCCGGCGGTAGATAGACACGATCGCGGCCATAACCATGGTGGGCGATCCAAAGCACTGCCGCGATGACAAGGCCCAGTACCAAAACCGGCACCGCGCTGATAAGTGCGACGATCGCGCTCAGCACCACCGCGATCAAAATCCCGAGCAGCAGAAAGGGGCGCACGGCACCAAATCCACCATAGGCCATCGGCCCGCTATAGCTCGTGTAGTTCTGATCGGGCTGGACGTAACCGCTACTGTCAGGCCCGCAGCCAAAGCGCCGCGCCTCGTTCGACCAATATTGTGCTCGCCGGGCCCGCTGCTCCGCACGAAACTGCGCGCGCGCAGCCCGCCATCCTGCCCGCGCGGCCCGCCGCGCGGCCATGCAGGCATACCATTCCTCGGCAAACCAGGCAGAGCGCCTCTGCCCGCATCGCGGATCAGCGTCCTCAGGACCTGCGCCCGCGGACGGGCGGTCTTCCATTGGAAACTCCTCGCCTACCCCGACCCCGATCCTGGTCATTGCGCGGCTCCTCTCTGAACGGGTCGGCTCTGCCGGACGACCCCTCCCATGAGATCGGAGTACGACACGTCCAGAGCAAAGCCTTATCATCAAAATATCATCAATTCTAGTCTGGTCGGCACTGTCTCAGTTTGAATTTTTGCCGCTTTTCCAGGCCGCGCTACGGAGAACCGCCCACAATGGACGGCCGTCCTGAACTATCTTGGCTTCTACGAGGGCGACCGTCTCCAATTCGGTCAGACCTCGGCCCAAAAGTCGCTTTGCAGCTTCAAGTGTCATGTTTCAGTCCTTTTGTAGGGGCCGCGCTTCTTCGGAGCGCCCTCCCGAGCATCAATCAATGCCACTATGTCAGACATTTCCCAAAGGCGCGATTCGATCCCCGCCGCCATTGCCGGGCTTACCCGTAACGAAGAGTGCCTCTTCACGAAGTTATAAAAGGTAAAATACAGCGCCAAGGCATGACAGTGGTTAGCGAATTTCTTGGAGTGTCCAGCCGTTAGGCGCGTAAACCGGCGCATGTGC
>JAGWRJ010000235.1 GCA_028869725.1 Alphaproteobacteria bacterium
CGCAGATGACGAGATGGGGCGCGTTGGTATAGCGGGCCAGATATTCGAGATCGATCTTGCCGGCCTTGAGAAGTTCATGGATGAGGGCGAGTACGAAGAGCCCGTCAGTACCCGGGCGGATGCCGATCCAGTCATCGGCAATGGCGCTATAACCGGTCTGGCAGGGATTGATCGAAATGATGGGCACGCCTCTGGCTTTGAGCTTGCCCAAGCCGATCTTGATCGGATTGGAATCGTGATCTTCGGCGACACCAAAGAGCATGAAGTACCGCGTGTTGTCCCAGTCCGGTTCGCCAAACTCCCAGAACGATCCGCCGATGGAATAAAGCCCGCCGGCCGCCATGTTGACGGAGCAGAAGCCGCCATGGGCGGCAAAGTTCGGGGTTCCGAACTGGCTCGCCCACCAGCTGGTCAGGGCCTGCGACTGGTCGCGTCCGGTAAAGAAGGCAAGTTTCTTGGGATCCGTTGCCCGGATTTTCGCAAGGCGCTCGGTGGCGATGGCAAGAGCTTCATCCCATTCGATTTCGCGGAAGGCGCCCTGGCCCCGCGGGCCCACACGCAATAGCGGTTTGGTCAGGCGGGCGGGACTATAGTGCTGCATGATGCCGGCACTGCCCTTGCCACAGAGTACGCCCTGATTGACGGGATGATCCTTGTTGCCTTCGATGTAGCGGATCTTGCCATCGCGGATATGGACATCGATCCCACAGCGACAGGCACACATATAACAGGTGGACTTGGCGATGCGATCCGACACCGGTGGCGAGGTTACCACCCCATCGGCCTCATCCGGCGCACTTGTGTCGGCGAGCGGACGCTGCGATGGCCTGGAATTGGCCCCGCGCACACCCCTGTCCTTCGTCATCGCACCACCGACCCGTTGAAAACGCCGCACCACGCTCGGGGGCAAACTGCGCGAAGACGGGGGTCAGGCACAAGCAAATTTACATTGTTGAATTGATAAATAAAATCGATTTATAAGACCAAATAGTCTGCCCAGAGTGATGAATCGCGCCCTGGCCACGCCACCCTCCTGTCCCTGGAGGAACGGGCAGAGGGAGAGCCTTCGGAATGATCGCGCACCAATCAATACGAGACATCTCATGGCCTCACGACCAAACGCGTCTGAGAACTCGGATCATTCCCTCAGTGGGATGTTCTCCAAAAACCTGGTAAGCCCGGGCGGGGGTCCATCGGCCAATCCCGACCGCCTCTGTTGCGCGCAGCCCGACTTGTCCCCCTGGCTTCGGTGAGGGCCAAAAATTCCCTGGGGCCGCGGCGGATGCGGCCGGCATCCTTACGCGTGATCGTACCCTATTGAAGAAAGGCGGCCTTCAGCGCCGCCGAGGCATGCGCTGCACGAAGTGCTTACGCCATCTGGACCGGCAGGCGTGCTTTCCAGTTGACTGACCTCTTCTGCGTCCTGAAGCTCGGACGTTGCGGGAACGCCGCTGGTTTTCATGCGGTATGGCTTCGGCTGGCTCCTGCTTCATTGGGCCGCTCTACACACCCCCCAAGGCTTCAACGCGCAGTCCGCGCGCCACAGGGTATTGATGGCGGCGTTGGCGTCGGCACGTGCACGCTGGCCGCAGCCGACACAGACGAACGCCGCCTGGCGCAGCCTGGCAGGATCGATGGTACCGCAAACTGGGCAAATCTGTCTGGAGCGGACGGCGGGAACTTCCACCAGCTTGCCTGCCTGAACGCTAGCTTGTAGGCGAGCAGGATGCGGAACCTTCTCCATCTGGGGTCGATGAGGGTACGGTCTTCAGTCTTCTTGCCGTAAACCGCCGTTGGATGCGGCTAATTCCGTCGGATGCAGTAGATTGACCGTTACCCAATAGGAGGGGCTTTCAGCCGACATTCGGCTGAGGAAGGTGTAGCCAGTATATTTCCAAAGGACGATGGCCGTACGCAGATTGTCGAGCACATAGTCTCCGTCGGACGTGTGAACGGCAAGGACGGCATGGAGTTCGCCGTCGGGCAGCTTGACGATAGCTATGTTGAGATCTGAAAGCGGGATACCCGCGCGGGCAAGGTCGCGCCGCTTCGTCAACGCGTAATCAACGCAATCACCGAGGCCGTCCGTTGGGATATTCCAGTATTGGGCCCGACCGTAGTGCTTCAGAGCGGATTCTGGTGCTATCGCACGGTTGACCTGCTGATTGATGCTCACGATTTGGGGCCAGTAGCGCCACACCGGGACGGCTGGAGCCTGCTTGTTGCCGAACGGACACTGGTCAGGAAACCGCATGCAGAAACTGACGTAGCCAAAAGGCGGGTTGGCCACCGAACCGAAAGGAACGGTGTTGCGCTCCGCTGAGGCGGAGGCGGGCGCCCCCACGGTATAGGGGCTGGCAAAGGGCTTCGCCTGGGCGCGGCTGTATGTTGCGCAGACGCCAAGCACGACGAGAACGAGGCCAGCCATGCCCCAATGTCGAGAAATCTTGCGCAAGATCAGCTCCCCTCGACGGCCTGCTGAAAGACCGGACCACGGGACCATTTGAAGCCGGTCAGGACCTCCAGGAGTGCCCGTGGCAGCAAGCCCTCCGCTACATGTGGCCACCGAAGGGCAGGTACGCCGGTCAGAAGCAGATGAATGCGAACCCAGCGTCCGGCACGGGCGATCCAGGCGCCCAAGGGCGGCAGGGCAAAGGCCTTCGCAGCGACGGAAGGCACTTCGGCACCGTCATCTGCCATCAGATGCTCATACTGAATGATCTCGGCGATCCGCTGCCACTGAAAAGCTGCCCGGTAGTCGCCCGCGGAGCGAGCTTTGGCCGCACGTAGCAAGGCCCGATCCGACGCGTCAGCCCCAAAGGTTCTGAGCATGGCGAGGGCAATCATGGGTATTTCAGCAGTCATCATCGCTTTATCGCACCAACGCATCGTCCTCTGCTGAGTAGCTGCGCCGGTGCCCTCCCGGTTGTTTTATGCGGGGGGTTATTGGCCATTCGGCGCGCCAACAAAATTCGTGAGTATACCTACGTAGATGTCCCTATGGCGCTTCACCTGGCTAAAGGGTGCTGAGGCGGGCAGCCACCGTAAAGCTGCGTCACAAGGGCGAAGACATCATTACGCACTCTTCATTATCCAGCATTCTTCCAATTCCTACTCTCTCAACAAGCCGTCTCGAGCGTGAAGTGGTCACGACACCTGACATCAAGAGCTCTCCCGCGTGGCAAAGTTCGACGGGATCTCGCTGCTGTATTCCGCGCTCAACCCGCGTAATACGCACGACGCAACTGCCAATCCGTCCTTCGCCCGACACGCCTGCCGCGCCTTGCCAGAGTGTTCCGCAAGAAGAAGACCCATTGGTTCAGTAATCTCTGCGATATCGAGCATTTCTTCGCGCCCGGCGTAAGGGCGCGCGATGGACTGCACTGGAGGATGGCAGCGCGGGTCACTGCAGCGGCGAAGGACGTGACATTTCTACCCCTTCACCACCCATATCCGGCACCGATCTGGCAAGCGTTGGTTCAATTTTCATCTGCGCCTTCTGGCCAATGCTGCAACGAGGCAGGTGCTTCGCGCAAAAAGTGCCGCCGGAGATGACAGGACGGCACCCCGCCGCAGCATCATAAATGAAGTGTAAGAAATCAGAGTGCTCAGCCCGAATGCACTGCGTCAGAGGCATTTACTCCTCTTTGGAGCCGTCCCAGAGGCCTTCGTGCCAAACAGCGACGCCAGCCGCCCTCTCGCCAAGGCTATGCAGGGCGCAATTTGAACCCAGAGGTGAACCACGCCGCGTTCCAAAATGCGAACACCGCGTTCGCGGAAGGGGGCTCATTGATAAAA
>JAGWRJ010000236.1 GCA_028869725.1 Alphaproteobacteria bacterium
CGGGCTGCTGCGGCGGCACGCGCCCATATCGGCTACATGGCCCAGAAATTCTCGCTCTATGGAGACATGAGCGTGGCGGAGAATCTTACCTTCTTCGCCAGTGCCTATGGTCTTGGTGGCAGCGATCGCGCCCACAGGATCGCAGCTGTACTCGATGAATTCGGGCTCAAAGATCTTGCCCAGGTAACGAGTGCGCAGCTGCCACTCGGCTACAAGCAGCGTCTGGCCCTCGCCTGCGCCATCATGCATGACCCCGGCGTGCTGTTTCTTGACGAGCCAACCTCGGGCGTCGACCCCCTCGTGCGGCGGGAATTCTGGACCCGCATCAACGCCATGGCCGCAGATGGCGTTACGGTGCTCGTCACCACCCACTTCCTGGAAGAGGCGGAATATTGCGATCGGCTCGGCATCATCTATCAGGGCAAGCTCATCGCGTCGGGCACTCCGGACAAATTGAAGTCCGAGCACCGCTCGGCGGCGCGGCCCTCACCCACGCTCGAAGACGCCTTCATTGATCTCATCATGCAGCACGATAGCAAGGTGAGCGCATGAGCGGCTCCCAGGTACCAGGTGCCAACACCAGAGGGCCCGATGAGGGTTCCTCCTGGCAGCGTCTTTTCGGGCTCATCTATAAGGAAAGTCTGCAGATTGTCCGCGATCCCAGCAGCATTGCGATCGCCTTTGTCCTGCCGATCATCCTGCTTCTTCTCTTCGGCTACGGCGTCTCGCTTGACGCCAAGCACGTGCCTCTTGCTCTTGTCGTCGAAGCGCCTTCGCCCAAGACTTCGGCTTTTGCCGCCGCCCTCTCCCACTCCGAATATTTTGACCTCACACGCCTCTCGGATCGCCGCCAGGCAATCAGCGCCATGCTCGCCGGACGCATCGATGGCATCATCGTTCTGCGCAGCGACTTCGCCCGCAAGCTCTATTCCGTAACAGGCGCGCCCGTTCAGGTCATCATCAACGGCACGGACGCCAATACGGCACGGATCATTTCCGGGTATGTCCAGGGTGCCTGGCAGGGCTGGCTTACCCAGTATGGCTTGGCGCATGGTCGCAGCATCAATGCGCCAGTCAGTGTCGAACAGCGTGTGTGGTTCAACGCCGATGTCCGCAGTCGCAATTTTCTGATACCCGGCCTGATTGCCATCATCATGACCCTTATCGGTACGCTTCTGACTGCGCTCGTGGTGGCTCGCGAATGGGAGCGCGGAACCATGGAGGCGCTCCTCGTCACACCAGTGCGGATCAGCGAGATCCTCCTCGGCAAACTGCTTCCCTATTTTGGGCTCGGCATGGGCGGCATGGCCCTGTCAACCATGATGGCGGTCTGGGTATTCGGCGTTCCGTTCCGGGGCTCGGTTCTGGCCCTGATTGGCGTGTCATCACTCTTCATGCTGACAGCACTTGGCATGGGTCTTCTGATTTCAAGCCTTGCCCGCAGTCAGTTCGTTGCCGGGCAGGTGGCGATCATTGTCGCCTTTCTGCCGGCCTTCATTCTCTCCGGCTTTATCTTCGACATCACGAGCATGCCCGCCGTCGTGCAGGTTCTGACCCACATCATTCCGGCGCGGTACTTCGTATCTGCGCTTCAGACGCTCTTTATGGCAGGAACCCTGTGGTCAGTGGTGTTGTCCAACGGTGCGGCACTTGCCCTCATGGCACTATTTTTTCTGGGCTTAACACGTATGCGCACACGCAAGGCGCTGGAGTAGGATGGGTACATGTGGCGGCGTGTCTGGGCACTCATCATCAAGGAGTTTCTGGCGGTCTGGAACGACCCACGAAGTCGTGCGGTTATCATCGTGCCGCCGCTCATCCAACTGCTCGTGTTTGGCTATGCCGCAACATTCGACGTCAGTCAGGTCGCGACCGCGATCTATAACGAGGATGGAGGTCTCGCCTCGCGCAGGCTTGTAGCCCGCTTCGCCGGTTCACCGGCGTTCCACGTGCTCTACCATCTGGACGCTGAGCGTCAGATCGCCCAGAAGATCGACCCGGGCAAGGTGAGTCTCGTCATTCATATCGGCCCAAGGTTCAGCCACGATCTGATGACCGGAAGGCCCACCACAATCCAGGCGATCGTGGACGGGCGCCAATCAAACACGGCGCTGATTATTCTGGGCTATGTGAGCCAGATCGTAGAGAGTTTCGACCGGAGCTGGAGCGCACAGATGAACGAACCCCAGCCGCCTGCACAGCTGGTGATACGATCCTGGTTCAATCCCAATCTGCAGAGCCAGTGGTTCATCATTCCGGGGATCGTTGCGCTCCTGACCATGGTCGTGACCATTGTCGTGACTGCCCTGACCGTGGCCCGCGAGCGGGAGGTTGGAACCTTCGAACAGCTGCTCGTCACTCCTTTCAGCCCCCTCGAAATCCTTATCGGAAAGTCGGTCCCTCCACTGGCGATCGGCCTCATCGAGGGCAGCTTCATCATCCTGGCCGCCGTTTTCTGGTTTCATGTGCCGCTTCGCGGCAACATCGGGCTCCTCTATGCC